>JAHOYZ010000023.1 GCA_019038695.1 Candidatus Zixiibacteriota bacterium | reverse complement strand
TTACGGAAATATTTCTATCCTTGAGACGGAGGAAAACAAAATCAAATGGGGGGGGGGAGGCTATAGATTGAGGGGCTGAGCTGGAGGAAACTATTTTGAGTAAGCTTTCATTACCCCTTGAACAACAGGAGCAGCGAACAGAGCGTAACTGTGACCGGGAGGGTTACAGAAAAAGAGTATGGTGTAACAAACGATACAACCGCCGCCACTCCAACGGCCGGGATGACTAGGTATTTGACGGCGGAAAAACCGATCTTGGCCACACGACTGATAACGAAAAGTACAATCACGCCCAGAGCGATATAGGCTGCAATAAGGCCATTTTCGCCAAAATGTTCGACGATCAACTCTCTAAAGGAACCTAACGACCCGGTGTACTCCTCGGCCTTGCTCGAAGCCTTATCGGCCATGTCATTGAGTTGATTCTGGAGTTCAGTACTGATCATACTGTTCCTCGTCGATGGGCTCGATAGTCAGAGATGATTCCCCGACCCGCATCAGACCCACCATGCGTCTGGTGAGAAAGTTCTTGGAAGTAATCCACTGGTGCGATAATTCCAAAATCTCGGATTGCTCCATATCGGATTCCCAGTCCAGAATCAAATGGTCAATATCCTGATCATCGACCAGTAAATCATCCATTGTCAATACAAACTTGACTCTCATGGTTTTCGGTCCTGCAACGGTGTTCGTGTTGTCATGGTCAGAACCATTTGCAATCATGATGCCAGTACTGAGCAGGCTTCGCCTGTCGATTTCTATATGTGTATGTGTCAATATGTTACCGGAATAAATGTTCAACATTTGATCAGGAATGACTGTGTTTTCGGCTTTGTACGGGTATGGATAAGAGGGGATCAGCCCCTACAGTGTCGGTCCAAATAGAGAAGCCCGACTGTCTTAAAGACAGTCGGGCCAATCGCATTACGGATGTCAAATTCCAGTATGAAACACATTGTGCGGCTTCTGATCGGAGCGGACCACGCGAATCCTATATTGGCAAGCGAGCGTGCGCCGGATTCTTGGCTGTCCGCCTAGCCTGGTCTTTCCTTGGCTGGATCTCTCCTTGACCAGCACCTTCCCTGACCGGTGTCTTTTCCGATCAAGCAGCCACTTCGAGTGTTTCAAGCTCCGCGAGAGTGTGGTGTGATCTCTCTTAGAACCTGCATCAGTTCGCCGGTGAAAACGACAATCACATCGCCGTCCGGCGAACTCACCTTTCCATGGGCAGTTCCTCCCTATGCTAAACGTTTCCCTCATAGCGGTAAACTGGTAAGGGGGGATAATCAACATCAACGGCACTCGTTTTGTGAGCGCTTATAACGTATACACTAGGTGGGAGGCGCCGTTTGTCATTCGTGGTGTGGCTCAGTCCGGCTAACCTACAATTAACATAACTTCTGCTCTCTGTGTTGTCAAGTCAAAACTTGATCGGAAGATCCATCGGATCACTATCCCCTTGATAACAGCATCTATGATGCTTACCTAAGTAGTATGCGAATAAGAACAAAGCGAGTTTGCTATGTTGCCCTGATCCCGGTTGCACTCTATCTCGGGTTGACCATGGTCGGTGGAGGATGGGGCGATAAGGAACCTTTGCCACTATCTTTTACAGATGCTCCCCGACCGTTGTTGCTTGCGCACCGGGGCGCAACAATTTGCTATCCTGATAATAGTTTGGGAGCCATCGAAGATGCTACCCGACTCGGATTCCCTGGCGTGGAACTTGATATCCAGTTCTCAGCCGACAGCCAATTCTTTCTTTACCATGACCTTCACTTGACAACCGGAACCGGTGAGCTTGTGCGAACATGCAGTCTGACCTCCGACGAACTTCAAAGCCAGAGCCTGAGTTTTGAAGGGATAGCCACAGATCAATCACCTCCCATGTTGGCAAGTATTATGGAGAAGTATGGCGATCGATCGTTGTTCTATCTCGATATGAAACGATACGGCCATGACAACATCCTCAAGTTGGCCCATGACATTGCTGCGTTTATTGAAAAACGTGACTTATACGACCGGGCTATTGTTGCCAGCGCACACGTTTGGTTCATAGCCTCCCTGGAATATTCCCATCCTCGTGTTCTGACTGTGCTGGAAGGATTCTCGACCGACAACCCATGGCTGCTGTCACTAATACCGCGAAAGTTCAAACCGGATTTTATTGCTTCACGTCAGGCGATGGTCAGCGATAATTTTGCATGTTGGCTCAGGGAGACTGGAATGCAGGAGCGGTACATTGTATACCATGCCGACGAATCAACGTTTGGTTCCACACTGGAACAGGGCATTGAAATATTCATCGTAGATTACGGTTCACACCTCGTCCCATATCTTTCGCCTCCGATTAACGAGGAAACGTCTGTGACACGTTGATGGCTCGAAACAATGCAGGAGAATTGGCTCACTTCATAGGAGAATGGCGAGCTTGCCAATCTGAGTCTGTCCGTCTTCGCTCTCGACAATCCAATAGTATAGCCCGGAGACTACCAGCTGTGTGTTGCGTGAGATCAAGTCCCATTCTGCGTAGGCAGAGTTGGGATCGTCGGCATCCTCGTTGTGCCATATCTCCTTGATAAGGTCACCGTCCAGTGAGAAAATACGAATCCAGCATCGGGCAGGAAGGTTGGCAAACGTAATGCGGCGTACTCGATCACGCGAACGATCCCATTCGCCCCGTCCTTCCATACCTCTCTGGCGATACTGGTCATCCTGGCGATATGGATTGGGGTAAACATAAATCTGTCCAATTTCGTTGGGACTCTCATCCCATTCTGTGTTGGGATATATCTCCGTTGCATTGAGCAGTACATCCGATTCCAGCGACTGCAAGCCGGTGCGCCGTGATCCGAAATCAAACGATGTTATGCTTACCCAATAGGGAACGGTCGGCAACAAGTCTTCAACGATATACTCGTACTCATAATACTTGGGGTACCCGTCTTCAGTAAGTTGCTCCGGCTCAAAGCCCTGATCCATTACTGGAACCGGTTCGTCAGGATAGAGTTTGCGAATACCGGTAGTAACGCCAAAATCGTATTGGTTATAATTATGTTTGGCGAAGAAGAAAAGAGAGTCTGGAAACTGGCTGTGGACGTACGGAGAGAGCCTGGTGAAGAGTAGCGGATCAAAGGCGCTGTCACTACACTTGTCCTCAGAGAAGGAGTATAGACAGCGTAGTTCTTCAAGGGTGAAGGGATCATCAACGATCAGGTACCTATCATCCTGGTTGGGAGCGACGTCGATTACATATACATACTTGTCGTAGTCGCGTCGATCGTACGAGGCTAACAGCGCGAAACTATCCTCCCGATCATCGCGGGCGATAAAGACATGGTATCCCTCGAAGTCGATCCTGGATGAGAAAATATCTGGTGTGGTTTCCGACTTCCAACCGTTGAAACGAATCCTCACACCATTGCGAACCGGGCTAACCCAGAGTTTCGGAGCTGGCGGTGGTGCCTCGGGATTTAGATCCGGGGTACCGTCCCCTCGGTAGTAGAAAGTATCGTCGTTGCAGACCATGAAATCCCCAGCGTAACCGTCACCATCAGAATCGAGGCCAGGGGTGTCATAGGCTCGACCGGCAGCCATGGCATTATGCATAAGATCCGAAAAATCCTGTTGCGCCAGATAATGATCAGGCCAATAGTAATATCCCACACCGATATCGTAATCCCACTTACTCTGGTGGATACCTTGTCCTCCGACATAGGCAAAGGGAATAGTCAGGGAAGCACCGGGCTGAAGATCGAATGGCCCATTCGACAGTACACCCTGGAAATCGAAACCTCGCGTAATGTCACGAGCGATATCGGAACGCGGCTGGACCCACTTCTGATCGATGGGCTGGATGGCAAAGGCATAGACAGGATCATAGTCGATATCACCACTGCTCAACATTGCATATTTATTGCGGTCACCATAGGGTGTTCCGGTACCGTTGCCCATCAGTCTATAATCCTGTTTAGTCTGAGGGCCTATGTCCCAGGTGGAGCTATAATTATAGCTCCACCAGTTAAAGGCGACATTCCAGTTTGGAGGGAATGAACCAAGAAACATCAAAGCCGTGACATCGTTCAGCAGGAAATTCTGGTCCGATGGTTTTCCGTTGGCATCGGCCGTCCAAATCATAGCTACGGTGTCGATGAAATCGCATCCACGGTACTCAAACGGAATCTCGGAAAGAAAGCCGCCCTGATCATCCTGCCCATTGTGAATTTGATTCTTTCGTCCATAGGGGTCCGGGGGACGGAGGAGGTTAGCTCCACCCTGGTAGACGTCAGGATCCCAATAGAGCCCCACATAAACATCTTTGAGGTACTTGGTTCCTATATTCTTGATCTTGTAGTCTATGAGAACGAAATCATCTGTATGAGCATAAGACCAGGCAAAAGAACGTTGGATCACCTCGATTCCCAGGGGCAAGTGTGGACGATAGTCGATAGGGTCAAATGACGAATTGGGAACACCGCTAGTGAAAGTATCGACGTAGATAGCTATGAACTCCTGCTCGGCGTTAGCGTTCTCGACCTCCGGTGAGTTTACATCAAGCGTTGATCGTCTGATCATGGGAACTACTGGATGAAACTCGCGTGCTTGATTGTTGAGTTCCGCTCCCACTGAGACCAGAGTGTCGTTGCCAACAACGGCGCCAACCCATAGCCCACCCTTATAGAAACAGGTATTACCACTCCCTCTGGGATATAGTCCCAAGCCTACACCCTTGCCAGTTAAGCAGTCGGCGGTGACGCCTTTGCCTTCACCGATACCGACCATGCCAAAATTGGTGATACCAAACTGAAGTCGTCCAATATCGTGTCGGACGATACAATAGGGCGGTGTGGTGGACTGAGTAGCAAAGGACCTCTCGTCCGTTTCCACTCTTTGCGAAAACACATTGGCGGTGCAAAAAATGATGGTGAGGAGAGCTAACGCCCAAGGTAATCTCATAGATGTCATCATGATCTCTGTATCTGTGCTAATCTAATTTGTATACGAGCACTCTCACTCCAAGTTGGAGGAAAATAGGCACAAACCGTCGATTCTGCAAGAGAGTTCTGAAGATAGACAAACATAGACAAAGGATGGCCGAGAAGCTTAGATCTGAGTCATCCGAGTTAGGTGCCTGATGAACCGCTACAGTAGTTGTGAGATTATTCTCGGAGAAACTCTTGATCGTCTATCTCAGGCAAAAAAGGAGGGGTGCGCAGCCCGAAGCGGAGTAAGCCGCGCACCCTTGGAAAGGAGTCTTTGAAAAAACTTGTCAATCAATATCGGCTGTAGGGATAAGAGACGATTGTCCGGCTAGCCGGTGACTCCATCCGCACAACTAATCAGTAATTCATCTCCGAAACCATGACAAGGCAATATGAGGTTCCCTTAGATAAACGCGGCGGCTGTTTTACCAGCCGCCGGATGTTTCCCCAGATGCGTATCGTACGCGTTGCCCGCCTTTTAATAGCGTCAGTCATCTTCTCAGGTTGGCCGACGCACTAAGCCCCCTTTTGTCAGCAAGCCCCTTTTATCATTGCGGGATTGCCCCCTTCAACCTTCAACCATACCCCCTCCTGATGGCCGAAAGCATCCCATGCACATCTCGCAACGAAAGTCCCCCAGTCCAGTGCAGCACCTCCGTTAGCCCCCTTAGTGTCGCCCTGGTATTCCTTTGCAATGACCTGTTGGTGGTCCCCTCTGCGCCTTAATCGACTCTCTACTGTCCTTGTGAACTTCACCAACATCGGTCTGCCCTTTCTAGTATCATTGAACGGATAAGACTTCCGTTGAGGGAAGTGTTTCCGTCTCTATTCTATTACTCGGACATCCGAGTGATAGACTGGAGGGGGTATAATGTGGGACAGAAGGAGTATATCGAGTACTCCCCCAACCTCGCTACAGCCACAGAGAATACTCAGAGATTGCCATAACCTGTCAACGTTTGCGACGGACGGCTCTCGTGATGACAGGTCTAACAGACAGGACTTATAGGCTCTGGAGAAATGAACTCAGGTTGGTGTTGCTATTGGTTAGATTCAGCTTGCGGCGGATATTCTGACGTTGCTTGCGAACTGTTTCCAGGGAGGTGTCGAAAGCGGCGGCGATGTCTTTGGAGGTCTGGCCGTTGCGGATCATGTTGCAGATCTCAATCTCTCGCGGTGATAGATGCGAATACATGGCCTGCATCTCATTTGCAAACGGTGAGGTTATGTCTTCAAGACTTGTACGTAGCATGTCAAGATATTCGCGTTCAGCAGGTTGGAGCTTCTCGTCAAATTTACGGACTAAGGGCATGATTATTCTATCAACGTTGGCTTGAATCTGGTGGGCAATCTGTCGCTTTTCTTCCTCGATCTGATTAAGCACCTGGGACAGGGCAATATTCTTTTCAGTTAGCAGTTTGTGACCAGTTTCCAGCCGCTCATTTGCATTGCGAAGCGCTTTCTCCTGGTCCTTGTGGTCAGTGATGTCCCGCGTGACGCCGACCAGTTTGGTGGGTTGTCCGGCCTCATCGTTGAACATCTGCGCTGCCGGTGTAATGACATACCGTAGCTCACCATCAGATCTAATGATGCAGTATTCAAGTGATACCGAATCCCCCCTGAGGGCTTGATCGAATGCTTCTCGGATACGATCCCGGTCGTCGGGATGAATCCGTTTAATTGCCTGATCGGTCGTGATAACATCAGAGTCGACACCGTAAATATCCATCATGGTAGGAGACATCTTCATCATGCGATCACGTATATCAATCTGCCAACTACCGGTTAAGGCCATTCGCTGTGCTTCGTTGAGAACATGCTCGTTCTCCCACAACTTCTTCTCGGCCACCTTACGTTGCGTAATGTCAACAGCGATATGACAAGCTACGAGCCTTCCATCCGGCCAGTAGACGATTTTGCTAATGTTTCGGAACCAGAGGCCTGAGCGATGATGTTCGAACTCGAAGACCTGTGAATGGCCAAGAGTCTCAGAGGCAGGCATCGGGCAGAAAGCACAGTGGGAATTCTGATTAAAGACTACTTCGTAGCATTTTCGTCCCGCGCTGTGTCCCCAGATCTTGTTGAAAGCCTCGTTGGACCAAATGATTGTGTGTTCCCTTGGACAGACCACGTAGATTGGTTCGCTAATGCTGTCCAGCACGGTGAGCTGATGTCGGCATAATGTATCGATAACGTGAGTCATCCGTTTTGAACTGGTAATATGGCTGAGTTCGTGGGCAGCAAACATGGCCACGCGGCGCATGGTTTCAATTCCTGGGTCGGGACATTTGGATAAAGTTGTGGGAAAATGCAATTCCAGTCGGCCTACTCCTTCGCCGGATACGACTATTTGGGCAATCTCGGGCTGACTGCATTCTGAGAAGTCCTTCGATTCGTATGTACACCCCTCAATAGCCAATCTGATCGCCGGAGCCGCCGGGGAATTTGAGAGAATCCTGATGGTTTCCGTATAGAACCACTTGGACCCGGTCCGGGGATCATCGGATATATCCGACAGAGCAAACATGGCATCAAAAGCCCACGCCTGCAAATCGGGATTGGTCCGTAATCTTTTCGCCAGACGCAACGTTTTTCGACTCTCGGAAGTAGATGGGGAAAGGGCGGGGAGCCGATCATCTCCCTGCAGTTGTTTCAATGCAGTTTTATCCGAACTCAAGGGTTGGGCAGTTCTACATTTGTCAATTGTCTTTCGTACCGGACACATAAGCTATTGTTCCGTCTGACTCGCAGACATCTTACTGTTGTTAAGAGACATCGGCAGAACTGTTCAAAAACTAAACAGCATAATCATTACCGGCCTGTTCGTCGACTTCGTGAGGGACATGACACAAATGCGATTGCTTTCCCTCGCAGGAGTCATATATTCGGGGCTGCATTATGAACCAACTATTGGAAAATCTCAATGAAGCCCAACGTGAGGCCGTGACCACTACTGAAGGTCCTCTGTTGGTTATCGCCGGTGCCGGTTCCGGCAAAACACGCGTCCTGACTCGTAGACTGGCTTACGTTCTTACGCAACAAATGGCCGCTCCACACCAAGTACTGGCGGTAACATTTACCAACAAAGCAGCCGGCGAGATGCGCGAACGCGTGGCAGCTCTTCTGGGCGGAAGTCTGCCCGCAATGTTCGTCAGTACCTTCCATTCCTTTTGTGCTCGGCTCCTTCGCCAGGAGGCGGAGGTGATAGGTTATGATAGTCGCTTCATCATTTATGATGCTGCTGATTCTCTGACCCTGATCAAGAACTGCCTCAAGAATCTGAGCCTGTCCACAACTCAGTTTACGCCCAAAGCGCAGGCGCGGAAGATATCGACGGCCAAGAATCAGATGGTCAGCGTGGAGGAGTTTGCCGCCCAGGCATCAGGGTACTTCGAGTCTGCGACCGCTGATATCTATTCCCTCTATCAGGAACGGTTGCGTGAGTGCGGGGCTATGGATTTTGATGATCTGCTGTTTAATAGTGTACAACTTCTCACCCGCCACGAAGCTATTGGCTCGTCATATCGTCAGCGTTTTCGCTACATAATGGTTGATGAATATCAGGACACAAACCGTGTTCAATATATGTTGCTAAAATGTCTGGTGGGCGAACACAACAACATCTGTGTTGTGGGTGATGAAGATCAATCCATATACGGCTGGCGAGGAGCCGACATTCGCAATATCCTCGATTTTGAGGAGGATTTTCCCGGAGCCAGACTGATCAAACTGGAAACGAACTACCGCTCGACAGACATCATTTTGAAGGCGGCCTCAGGAGTGATTGCCAACAATATGGCGCGCAAGGAAAAGGTGCTGCGCACTGACCGTACCGGTGGTGACAAAATCAAGCTGTTCCTGGTTGATTCCTCTCAAGATGAAGCCATCCACATAGTCGATGAGATAGAGAACTGTCACCCGGATATCGCCTTGAAGAACATGGCCATATTGTATCGGACGAATGCCCAGTCGAGGCCGTTTGAAGAAGAGTTGCGAAAGCGCAATCTGCCGTATCAGATTATCGGCGGCATTTCCTTCTATGCCCGCAGGGAGATCAAGGATGTCCTGGCCTATCTCAAGTTGATTTCCAGTCCCAAAGACGATGTATCGTTTGAACGGACGGTTAATTATCCGAAACGCGGCATAGGCCAACGGACGGTTGGAGTGATTTCAGCTATCGCGCAACGGGAGAGACTGTCGCGATATGAAGCAACCCTGCGAGCTGATGAGTGGCCTGAACTGGCCTCTCCTTCCAAACGACTGAGTGTTTTTACGGAAATCATCGAACGGTTTCGTTCCCTGCGGGAGACCACACCTGTCGATATTCTTACCCAGGACCTCATCAAAGAGCTTAAACTTGTTGAGGAACTTCAAAACGAAGACAAGATTACCGGCCAGACGCGGGTTGAGAATATAGCTGCCCTCATTGACGGTATGGCTGAATATGTCCGGGGTCAGGAAGTACCCACTCTGGATGACTACCTGTCAGAGATTTCGTTGTTTACCGATCTGGACAACTACACCGAGACCGACGATAAGCTCCCCCTGATGACCATTCATAGCGCCAAGGGACTTGAATACGATGCCGTATTTTTAGTCGGGTTGGAAGAGGGACTCTTTCCGCTTGGTCGAGCAATCGCTGAACCGATGCAACTGGAAGAAGAACGAAGGCTGTTTTATGTTGGTGCAACTCGAGCGGCATGGAAACTCTGTCTATCTGCGGCATCGGCTCGCTATCGATTTGGAAACGGCCCCTCGATTCCCTCCCGGTTTATCGACGAAGTACCCGAGGAATTGCTGGACAAGTACGACCGTCGTGTAGCCACAAAATACCAAACCCGATGGTCATCAATCTCAGATCGCCAAAAATCCGCCACTAAGGATGTCGCCATAGAGGGTGTCCATTATGAATACGAGGGGCATGAAGCTTACAAGGTTGGTCGCATTGTTCAACACTCAACCTTCGGTCGCGGTAAGATTATTGAGGTTGAGGGGTACGGCGAGTCGCTGACGCTAAGAATTATGTTTTCCGGTCTGGGGGCAAAGAAGATTATGGTCAAATACGCCAAGCTCACGGTAGTCGGCTAAAGATTGTACTTTAGGCCAACGGGATATAAAAAATGAGGCTTGCCTCTCGCCTCTACTCGTAGCGCAATGCAACAATCGGATCGACCTTAGCGGCTCGCCAGGCTGGATACATCCCGGCCAATATACCGGTACCGGCAGACATACACAGAGCGATTACAATCCACAGAGGTGACAGGAAGTATTTCCATTCCAGAAGCGATGTCACCAGCAGACCGATACCCGCCCCGAGAAGAATCCCCACAATTCCACCTAATCCGGTAAGGGTGGCGGCTTCGACCAGAAATTGAAAGAGAATATTCCCGCGCTTTGCTCCCACTGCTTTGCGAATACCGATTTCACGTGTGCGCTGTGTTACGGCTACGAGCATGATATTCATAACGCCAATTACGCCGACCATTAATCCCACGCAGGCAATTGCGGTGGCACCCAACTGAATATTGCCGGTGATTTCCCGAACCTGGCTCTTGAAACTATCTTGAGTACGAACTCCGAAGTTGTTAGGCTCGTCTGGTCTGACATGGCGCACTCGTCGCAGAGCATTGACCACCTGGTCAAGAGCTTCGCCAAACATCTCGCGCGAAACGGCGCTGACCACTAAATAGACGCGCTCCGTGTTCGGATAATAACGCTCGAATGTGGTCATGGGGATAAAGATAAAATCATTTTCACTGATATTGAACAGGTCTTCGATCTCTTCCTGAACGCCAATAACGGTGAACTTCCAACCGTTGATCTGGATTTCCTTACCAACCGCTTCGGAGCGATCATCGAACAACCCATCCGCAATATCGGGACCAATGACACAAACATGGGCACATCGCTGCAAGTCGTTGTCGTCGATAAAGCGTCCATACGAAACATCGCGGTTTGCCACTATTGTCTGGGATGGCCAGCAGCCACGCAGATCATCGGGATTGCGAATGGATTTGTCTTTGTACTTGGCGACATTGTTGTACGCCTTTTTTTCGGGCGACACAGCCTTTACCAGCGGGCACATTTCCTGAACCGCCAGTGCTTCGTTCATGCTGATATTTTTTCGCCGGCGTTCTTCATCGGTGAGATTGTCAAAATCGGTGCTCTCTTCCCATTTGGTGACGTACATCACATTGCTGCCGATTTTGTCGATCGAGGACTCTGCGTATTCGGAGAAACCATCCATGATTGTATTCACGAGGATCACCGCCCCGACACCGATCATCACGCCAACGATGGTCATCAGCGACCGAAACTTGTTGGCCCTAACGGCGTTCAACGCCAGACGTATACCTTCCCTGGTCTCCGCCAGAGATTTCATCCATTTACTCATAGCTTAGCGCCTTTATGGGATCGAGTCGGGCCGCTTTCATGGCCGGATAGATACCAAAGAACAGACCAACCGCGGTCGAGATTCCGAATCCGAGAATAACCGCCATAGTCGTGGGAGTAATATATATCTCCAGCAGGTCGGTAAGAATTTTCTCACCCAGGTACACTCCGAAGACAATCCCCAGTACACCGCCAACCAGCGACAGGATTATTGACTCCCATAGAAATTGCGTAAGAATGTGACGGCGACTGGCCCCTATCGATTTGCGAATACCAATCTCGCGCGTTCGTTCCGTGACCGAAATCATCATTATGTTCATTATGACAATACCGCCAATGACAATAGAGAGCAGTGGCAGCGCCACCAACAGCGCTCGGAAGGCGGCGGTGATGTCGTTGACAAAGCTCAGGATAGCATCAGGTGTAAAAATGGCAAAATCATCATCTTCCTCATACTCCAACCGTCGATTGGTACGGAGCACCGTGCGCACCTGATCGATAGCCCGTTCGCGTCGCTCCAGAGTAACGGAACTAATCACGAGATTCACTGGATTGCCCGGTTGCTGATACATTTTCTGATGCGTCGAGAGCGGAATAGCGGCGAACTCATCCATCCCCTCGACCATCGCCCCATCCATTTTCTCGGCCACACCAACAACGGTGAACTCCTTGCCACCAATCTTGATCTTCTTTCCTACCGGGTCCTCGTCGGGGAAGAAACGTTCCTTTATTTTGAATCCGACGAACGCAACCTGACGGCGACGATCTTCGTCCTCCCAGGTCAAGTAGCGTCCTTCCAACACATCAAAATCTTTAACGTACATTATGTTGGGTGTCTCACCCCGAATCTGCACCCAGCGCAGACGGGCACGACCATACTTCAGATGTTCTGAAGAATACCCTTCGGCGGCGACATGCTCGCAGTCGGGACAGCCTTGCTCAATAAGGGGAATTAACTCGCGAGTGAGTTTCTTGCGTTTCATTCGCTCAAGATATTGATTCCAGGTAAGATTGAATCCAAATCGAGACACGATAAACGTCTTTGCCCCCAAAGAAGCAAAGACATCCTCGATCTTCGATTGCATCCCCTCGACGGTCGAGACTATGGCGATCACTGATGTTACTCCCATGACCATGCCCAGAATCGTAAGGAAGGAGCGTAAGCGGTTGGCCCATAGAGCCGCCAATGATTCTTTGAGTAGCGAGAGTACAATCATATGCTTGTATCCAGTCTCATAGTTGGCAAGGGTTGCATTGGATGATCAATGGTCGCCCATTCTCAATGGTCGCCGTTCTCCATCTTCTCCAGCGACAGCTCGTCGATTTTCACTTCGTCGCTGTCGGATAGCTTACGCAACGTCTGGAACGTACCTGATATGATTGTGTCACCTTCATTGACACCACTCAGGGCTACGAGGTTGCGTTCATCGGCAATACCTGTCGTCACTTCCACGAACCGGGCGATACCGTCGCTAATCACAAACACACCGGTTTTCTTGACCTTCTCCGACTTCTTTTTCTTCTCGTCGGAGACCTCCTCTTCGGTCACGTCATCGGCTTCGGCAGCATTAACGGTTTGTACCAGCCCTCCACTGTCGTCGTCATCATCCTTAGCTTGGAGTGAATCAACATCTATCTCGCGTGTAACCACCGACGCGTATGGAATCAGCAACGCATCTTCGACTCTGTCAGTTGTCACATCGACAGTCGCCGACATACCTGGTCTGAGGACAGCATCTGTCTCGGCGAAACGAACCTTGACACGGAAACTGGTTGTGTAGTTCTCGGTTCCCTGTCCTGTAATAGTTGCCGAATTGCCGATCTCCACTACCTCGCCAACAAACGAAGTATCCCGGTAGGCATCGACACGTATTTCGGTTTCCTGTCCAACATTCAGCATGGCGATTTCGGTTTCGTCAACATCGACCTCGACTTCAAAGACTGACAGATCCGCCACAGTCATGAGTGTTTTTCCCTGGGTAAACGATGTCTGTGCCTGGGCGATTTCACCCACCTCGGCGTTCAGGTAAGTAATCACACCATCCATTGGAGCCATAATTCGTGTTTTGCTCAACCGATCGGCGGCCTGCTCCAGACGAGCACGCCCGGTCTTGGACTGGGCCACCATCGCTTCGAGGTTGGCCTTGGAGTTTTCAGAGGCGAACTTCACGTTGGTGTATACCGTCTCTGAAGTCAGCTCCTTATCGTACAGGCGAGACTGCCGTTCAAACTCCAGTTCACTCTGCTTAAATTGCGACCGCGCAGCTTCGGTGCGTGCCAGGATTTCTTCGAGACTGAAACGTGCCTGAGCCACATCGGCCCGAAGCTGAATTGTGTCCAGAAGAAGTAATGGCTGACCTTTGACAACGAGATCACCTTCACTAATGTAAATCTCTACGATCTGAGCCGAAACCTCGGCGGTAATATCAACCTTGGTTTGGGGCTGTATTCGTCCCGAAGCGGTGACAATTTCGGAGATGTCGTCAACATAGGCCAGGTCGGCCTGAACCGATGTTTCATTACCGTTCGAGGCGGTGAGATTGAGTATAACAATGGCCGCAACGACCACCACACCCAGGCCGATAAACAGAGTTTTCTTTGATTTGAGTTTCATAGTTATCCTTCAGATTCCATAAATGGCAGCATGTCGTTTGTCTTCCGTATTCAATGTCTTTTCAGGTTTCCAACCCAATACCAAAGTGGGCACAGCATTCTGCCAACCGGCAACACTATCTGACCGGGCGAAATCCTCTTGTTAATAGTATTTGACGGACCAGCGGAGAAAAGGTTGCGCGGCAGGATTGGAAGAATGGAATTGGGGGAAGTCGGTCAGGTTCTTTTCGGTCCTGACGAATGCGTCAGGTTGCAAGTAACCTGACCTGCAAGACTCAGTTGAACGGGTTCGGAAAGTTCTGATACAACTTATACTCGGTTGGCAATTCATCTTCCTCACTGGTTTGATCCGTGTTCTCAGTACTCATTCCCTCTCTCACATCTTTGTCACCACTTCTTTGAATGGCATCAGAACCGGGATTTGAGACGGATACACAATCCAATTCTACCGGAATCCAAGTGACGGTATAGACATTCTGTCCACTGGTCACCACTGAGTCGAAATACATATACTTCAATGGCCACGTGCTGGTATCGGTCAGGACAAAACGAACAGTGTCAAGGATGTCAAACGTGCCTGCCAACTCACCTATTTCACTCATTCTTGGTTGTGGTCCCAGGTCATAAGTGTTCGGAAAATACGGCCGATGGGTGGTTTCGAATACTCCGCTGGCGTTGGTGTAACCGATTGAGTCCCCAAGAATAGAAAATTTGTGGAGATATGCGTATTTGGTATCACTCCAATCAGAAGCTTCAACAGTGTACTTGTAGGCACCACTATGGAGACCATCGGCCGACCACTCAATCTCGTAGACACCAGCGTCTCCGGTGCCATTGAATGAATTTAGTTCGCTGTTATCAAGGTCGTGGATACCCAGCGCATAATCACTTGCAACAGGTAGCGCGAAACTGATCGTGGTAGTGCTCATTGGCACCATTGATTTTTGTGATACTCCAGATGTGGAGATATTATCGTTGTTTTCAATCCATGCGATGTGATTCCATGAACTGACACGCAGATTGGGCACAGCCACGCCAATGCTATCCAAGACATCAAGTCTGACAATGAAAGTCGTTAGGCCGTTCAATCCCGTTTCGGTTGTGTCTTCGTCGCAAGCAAGCACGGAAAGGGCAACGCCCAATAGAATAAGACTCACCAGATGCTTCATTACACTCCCTCCCACGCAATGAGTTTACCGACACCCTGTTTGGCAACCGCTTCGAATCTAATGGACGGACAGGAGAAACGCAATTATTATTCCCCGGCAAGCCCGTCTTCTGTGTTAACATTCAACTGGAAATTAGCTGTTGAATTGATCCGATAAACCGTACAATAGGGTGAAGAGGATCTTATGAAAGTACAGTTATTCACGTTAAAGAATAAAGGCAAGAAACTTCATGCCACTCTATTCATTGATGAAAGTAAGGTAAAATGTATTCTTGCGATTAAAAAAGAGCTGATGTCTGATGCCGAGTTTATTGCAAGATATGGAGATGATATAGAGGATGTTGATCCAACTACAGATCCAAAAAGGTTTTTGAAAGCTGTTTTGAAAAAGTATGACGGTACCTATTTCTGGGCAGAAGAAGTTAAATAGTAAGGAGCAAATGGTATGACTGATGAGAAAAGACCTCCAAGTGAAATGAAAGATCAAGGATAGTCAGTCTTGTCTCTGAATGTCAAAAGTCAGACCGCCGGATCAACTTCAATTATCTGGACAGGGTTCGGTGTCTTGTGATTTTGAGCTTGGACAACAATCTCGCATAAGACAATCAGGACAGTCAGGATTCTCCGGTCTGCACCATTTCCGACCAATCTCAAAACATGGGAAATCCAAAAGTCCCGGAAAACCAGGTGAAAGCGAACGGGCTCGAAAAATTATCTGCTCGCTGGTTGCACCGTCAGGGACTAATCCAAGTCTCTGAAACACGCGTCTTATGTGCCGGTCAACAGATATGTCAATGGAGTAATAATCACTCATGGGGATTTTTAGTTCCCGAGCTAGTATGTTTGTTGCCATGGTTGCTATCTTTGGTCCCATACCCTCAAACTCAAGAAACCGGTAGACAACTTCCGCACTGGACGGGGAACCTGTCCATATTAGAGATGCATCCCCCGCGTATTCACCTTCAATACGTCTGATCGCCCGAAAGGATCGTTGGGCAACGACGCGCCAGAACCGATGTCCAGAATCTTGCATCATATGTATGATGTCGCTCTCCGACTGCCGGGACAGCACTGAGAAATCAAAACTTCCAAGCTGGTGTTTCAAGTGATAAGGCACACCCCACGCTACTTCTGCTTTGACCTGAAAATCAGCCAAACAAGCCAGCACATAGGCATGAGGGAAGTGCTCAATATCGTTAACGAGCGCATTCGCATCAGGATCATGAGTAAACAGGTTGTCCTCTATTCGTTCCGATTGAAAAAGCACTCGGCCCTGCTCCACCAGCCTGTCTCCTATGTTCTCCTCCACATTCTTGCTTGTCGCGTTGATGGGTTGTGATAGGAACTGAAGCTGTCTTCCGATAGTGAGTCCCTCCATCGGCACAGAGAAGGTGGTGATATGTGGAAGAAGATGCTTTCGATATTTCTCGGAAGCCAGAAACGTGAAGTGATCGTGTTGAAGGTCCGCAACCTCTCCGAGCTGTGATAAAACCCAATTTCCCCACTCTCTTACATCCCTAGCAGACATCTTATTCAAGGTCAATTCATACGGGTCAATAACGGTATCAAGCTGTAGCAGACCGTGTTTGGCCGACAGAACAAGAATCTCGTCGGGTTTCATGTGACGAGCATAGTCGAGACTTTTCTTGAAGAGAGGGCTTATGTATAGCTCTCCTGCAGGCTTCGCGGTCGCTCTTTTCTTACTTACACACGATATCAGAACAATATGTCGCATGATCCTCCCCCTACATGTCCAATCCCAGGGTTCTGAATATGAAACACCAAGTGTCAACCTTGTCCTCTATCCGTTTACTGGTCGGTTTACCCTGACCATGACCAGCCTTGGTTTCCAGACGAAGCAGGATCGGATTGTCAGGACCTGTTTGTGCCTGCAACAGCGCGGTCATTTTGCGCGCGTGCATAGGATGAACGCGGCCATCTGATTCCGAGGCCTTAAACAAAATGGCGGGATAATCTGCGCTCTTCTTGACATTATGGTAGGGTGAGTAGGCATAAATGAACTCAAACTGGGTCGAATCTTCACTCGATCCATACTCCGGTATCCATAGCCGAGCAATCAGAAATTGATGGTAGCGAATCATATCCAAAAGCGGCACTGAGCAGACGACTGCCTTGCAAAGATCGGGTCGCTGGTTGACAACCGCTCCGACCAGAAGGCCACCGTTGGAACCACCAGACAGCAGGAGATGTTCGGGAGATGTGTACCCCTCGGCGATCAGATACTCGGCGGCGGCGATGAAATCATCGAAGCTATTCTGTTTGTTTTCAAGCATTCCCGCTTGATGCCATTCCTCACCATACTCTCCACCACCGCGCAGATTGGGTAGCGCATACACACCTCCACGATTAACCCAGAAAGCGATCAGGCGCGAGAAATACGGCGTCTCGTTGACATTGAATCCGCCATAGCCGCTCAGGTAGGTTGGGTTCTGACCATTCAATGCTACATCATCACGATGGACCACAAACATTGATACCGGTGTGCCATCGACTGACTTGTACCAGACCTGGGTCACTTCAATAGATGACACATCGATGCCAGCCGGAACCTGGTCAAAGGTGTCGATAGTGTCCCGATCAAAGTCATATCGCAATACCGTAGATGGATTGTTGAATGACGAGAAACGAAAAAACAGTTCATGACCGTCGTGTTCGCCGCTTAGTCGAGAGGCCGTTCCTATTGTTGGTAGTTGTAGTGTCTTTACTGGCCCACCATTAGTATCGAATATCTCAATCACCGTATGCGCTTTGCTTAGGGATCGCAGAACTATCAGACTATCAACCACCATGAAGGACTGCGCAATAGACTCGCGCTCGGGGATAATCACCTGCCAGTGCTCAGCCCCTGGCTGGTCATAGGTTCCTTTCAGCAGTCGGTAGCGGGGCGCCTCGTAGTTTGACCGGACAAAGAAACAATCATCGAGAGGATGTGCGCTCAGATTGCCCTCGTGCGAACCATTGATTTTCACCAACTTTGATTCCGGATCAGATAGGTCTTTGAAATAGAGATCACTCCGCGACCAGCCCTGAAAAACAGAGATTACCAGCTTGGTACCGTCCGGAGAAAGGCTCACTCCTGGCCAGGCTGTCTTGTCATCTTTGTTCTCATAGATCAGAGGATCATTCTCCCAGCGCTGCCCAATGGTATGCAGGAATACACGACGGTAATAATCGTTGTCCTCCTCGGGTACTTCGCCGATTGTCGCGAACCGTGTGTAGTAGAAACCACTGTTGTCCGGCAACCACGCCAGCGACACTCCCCGGGTAAAAGGAATTGTATCAATCAATAGTGATTGGTCATCGGTTCGCATCAGAAACAGCGTCGAACGTTCGGAGCCTGAGTTAGATTTCCCGTATGCCGTCAAAGAGCCGTCCGGAGATAAGTACAACCAGTCCAGCGCTACTGTGCCATCCTCGGAAAAAGTATTGGGGTCGATAATCACTTCCGGCTCGCCATTGAGGCCATGTTTCCGGTAAAGAATCGAATGGTTCTGGTCTCCATCACGACGGTAGTAAAAGTAGTTATCACCTCGCACAGACGGGGATGATACCGACCCCACTGTCATCAGTTCACTTATTCGCCCAGCCAGCTTGGCCCGGCCGGGATAGCTATCGACATATGAGCGAAAGTACTGGTTTTGTTTTTCGGTCCAGGCGATAACCTCGTCCGTCTGGCTATCCTCAAGCCAACGGTATGGGTCCTCAATCGCCACGCCGTGGATTGTATCCACAATCATTCCTACTCTAGTTGAGGGCGGACCAATATGCCCCTGGCTGAACAAATCGGGAGATGCTGTCAGAATCAGCAGAAGGACCAAAAGAATTGAAGTGAATCGCATTCGGATGTTCATCTTGATGCCACCGAGTTTCGTGTGTCTGTCTCTACTACGGTCAATATAGTGTATAAGGACGAGGAAGGAAAGTTAGACAAAAAAAGGGCCGACAAAATGTCGACCCTTGAGAAGCTCTCCACAGGGGAGATAGCTATTCCATGTGTTTGGATACCAGTTTGGTCATCTCAAACATCGAGACCTTCTTCTTGCCGCCGAAGAGCTTTTTCAGCTTTTCGTCAGCGTTGATCATCCGACGATTGATGTTGTCCTGAAGCTCGTTCTTCTTGATATAAGCCCAGAGCTTCTTGGTGACCTGCGTGCGAGGTATCGCCTTCTTGCCCACCACTGCACCCAGCGCATCAGAGAGAGTCATCGGACGCATGAAAGCTGCGTTCGGTTTCCGCTTCGTGGCTTTCTTCTTGGTCGTGGCCTTTTTCCTTGGGGCAGCCTTACGAGCAGCTGGCTTGCGCGTCGTGGCTTTCTTGCGCGTGGCTGTCTTCTTGGCAGCAGCTTTCTTCTTCGGGGCAGCCTTCTTGGCGGCTACCTTCTTCTTCGGTGCGGCTTTCTTCTTCGGGGCAGCCTTCTTGGCCACTCTCTTCTTCGCCGCTGGTTTCTTCTTCTTTGCTACTGGCATCTGTTGCTCCTTAAGCACTAAGGTTTATCAGTCAGCTTTGCGTATATCTTTCATTCCTCTATGAACGTCGCGGAACAAGACACTAAGATAAACCAACCCTACCGACGTCCTCACAAAAGTTCCAACTTTTGAAAAATCTTTGCAAGCTAAAAAGTGCACGCTTAGTAAAAAAAGAACATCAATTATTATGCAGTGTCATAGGGGAATCGGGGTTGATCGAAGGCCACTATCACGCTCGCCGAAGCTCAATAACAGGTGCCTCGGGTGGACAACCCAGTCGGAAGGGGAACCAGTGTCCTGCTCCTGCGGACGTATAGAGGTGGGTTGTCTCATGTTGATAATGTCCCCAGAGATAGCGCTCTGGCCAGAGTGGTTCAAAGACCGACCGTCCCAAAAAGCCGATCTGTCCGCCATGCGTATGACCGGCCAGGACAAGATTAATGCCTCTGGATGCTGCAACTTCGAGCACCTCGGGACGATGGCTCAATAGAAGAGTAAAATCGGCGGTGCGATTACTGATCCTGGACGCCTCAAGGCTGCGATCAAAGAAGGAATCATCAGCGACATTCAGGAAGCGGGGATCGTCAATTCCCACCAGCGCAAAGGTGCGACCATTCCTCTCGAGGTGGATCGTTTGGTTGACAAGAAGCGGTACTTGCGATGCCTCGTGGATGCGGCGAACCTGCGTAACACCGCGAAAATATTCGTGATTACCCAGGCAAGCATACGCCCCCAGGGGCGCTCCAAATCCGGAAAGAACATCCAGTGTCTCGGGTAGCAGAGTCAGATCGTCGGCAACATCACCGGTAATAACTATCAAATCAGGTTCAAGCTCCGATGCCCCAGCAAGGACTTCATTCATGATTAGTGTCGAGAAGGGGCGCAAATGCAGATCCGACAGGTGAAGGATTCTCAGCCCCTCAAGTTCTGATGGCAGGCTATTAATTAAAATTGGAACGAGGTGAATATTGATATTGCCCATTGCCCGCCCTATTCCGGTGGTTCCCAATCCCAGGGCTCCGACAGGGATAGTTGCCGCTACGGTTTTAAGGAAAAAACGTCGCTTTTGATTGGTACGTTCTGTTACCTGAGGCATATGTGTCGAGAAACAGCGATCGGTCAACCATCTGATAAAGTGCACCAGTCCTGTCACAGGCAGGGAGAGCATCAGGGATACCAGAAGCACTGCACCAATAAAAGCGGCAACAGCGGACACAAAGGCCAACAACTTCATACTATAGTATTCACCCAGTCCCCAACCGACAACCGCCAAAGCGCAGAAGACTGGTAATCCCATCGCAACCAGGCGAATGATACGAATTCGCCACCAGTCTCGATTTAGAAAACGCAGCAGGGCCAGTTCGATCAGACCCAGAACCAGCGCCAATCCGGCAGCAAAGATAACGGGCAAAAACACACGCATTGTTTCGTTCATATCTCCATGAGGATCACATTATTTATATATATACACCGATTGAGCAAGATTGGTAACATCGAATTTCAGACAATAACTCGACAGGTAGAATGGGCATTTAATAGCTGGCTACATCAGTAACTGGTTACTTCCGCCAGGTAGCCACGCGCAGGACGATCAAAACCGTGAATATCTCCAGACGCCCCAGCAGCATCGACACCACCAGGACCCACTTGCCGGGAGTAGGGATCCAGGCGTAGTTCTCCGTAGCTCCGATTCCCGCCAAGCCGGGACCGATATTACCTATTGTGGCAATCGAACAGGAAACAGCCGTGGTCAGGTCGGGCACGAACATCGAGATAAGACCGGCAGTGATCACAAACAGGCCTGAGAACAGAATGAAGAACGAGACAATATTGATGACTTTTTCTTCTTCCACGGAAATGCCATCAAGCTTGACGGTTGCCACCAGACGCGGTTGCACGAGTTTTCGCAACTCAAGAATAGCGGCCTTGAAGACAATCATTATCCGAATGATCTTCATTCCGCCCCCTGTCGAGCCTGCGCAGCCGCCGAAGAACATTAGAAACACGAGCATCAACCTCAGGAAATCCGGCCAAAGATCGAAGTCGGCTGTGACAAAGCCGGTTGTGGTGATGATCGCCAGCGCCTGGAATGACGCAATGCGGAAGCAGTCATAGAGTTGATCCAACTGGTCACTCTGCTGCACGTAGTGAGCGTGGAACTCTTCAGCCGTCGGATCCCCAGCCCGGTAATGCTGGGCCGCCAATTCTTCAGGAGCCGGTCCATTGACATAGAGTACGGTTGTAATCACCAGAATCGCCGTCAGGATCACACCACTGTAAAACAGGAATTCGCGGTTCTTAATGAGTGATTGCAGGTCTCCGCGGAGGGCTTTGAAATGCAGCACAAAATTAATTCCGGCAAAAAACATGAACAACGTGACGATCCACTCAATCAGGTCCGATTCATACCCGGCGATTGAGGCGTTGCGGGTTGAAAAACCACCGGTCGCCATCGTGGCGAATGAATGACACACAGCATCGAACCAATCCATACCGGCTACCATAAGCAAAATCATCTGTCCGGCGGTTAGAAGTCCGTACACGCCCCATAGTATCTGGGCCGTTTGAGACAGACGCGGACTAAGACGATCCTTGGATGGTCCCGGCACCTCGCCGCGAAACATTCCGTAGCCTGACACACCCATAGCTGGAAAAATCACAATTGCCAGAGTGATAATACCCATGCCACCCAGCCAGTGCGTAAGAGCACGTAAAAAAAGCAGGGATCGTGGAACAACTTCGATATCGGTGAGAATCGTTGCACCGGTGGTTGTAAATCCGGACATTATCTCAAAGTAGGCATCAGTGAAATTGAGCAACATCATGTCAAAGCCAGCCCCTCCGCGTACCTGACTGAAATATATGAAGAAAGGAATCGCCCCGATCAGGGCTAATCCGAGCCAGCCTAGAGTTACTATGGCATAGCCTTCCTTCAACCCCTGGCGATCACGACCCGACCGAAACAAAAGAACCAGCGCGGTCCCGCACAATATCGAAACAGCAAATGCCGTGAGAAAACCGGAAACATCAATCGCCGAAAGCAAGTCAGCATAGCCAAGGGCGCGACTATCCCACACGGCAATACCCAGAGGAGCCAGTAGAGTAACCCCCATCACTTGCAGCAGCTTACCGATTGCGTAGCCGACGGCGTTCTTACGCATCCACTTACTCCGTTAAGAGTGGCCTTTAAAAAGTTTGGCCAGTGATGGTAGATTCTTGTGACGCGTGATCATAATCACATGGTCGTCATCTTCAATAATCGTCTCTCCGTCGGGTAAGAGCATTTTGTCACCTCTTACCACGATGCCGAAGATCGAATCCCGTTTGAGCTTTCGGGCCAACTTTTTCACCGAGCTATGACCCACCTCACTACCCGGTTCGACCGTAAACCGCACCGCTTCAATATCAACATCCGACAGTTGCACCACGGCTCCGATATGACCACGCGAAATCATCTCCAGTATCCCACGAGCGGTGATAATCCGAGGATTGGTCACGTGATCAATCCCGATGGATTCGAACAACTGATCGTGCCGGGACTCTGTACTAATGGCGATTACTTCGCGGGCTCCCTCCGCCTTGGCCAGTAAAGAAGAAAACATATTGTACTCGGCGGCACTGGAGGTGGCAATAAAAAATGATGTGCTGTCGATGTTCTGCTCGCGAAGCAGGTCAATATCGGTGCAATCGCCGTGCAGCACCTGGATATTGGAGAACCTCTGGGCTGCCTTTTGGGCATGTTCAAGATCGGGATCAATCAGTGTGATATTGTTATCGGTGTCGTCAAGTGCCCCGGCCAATTCCAGGGTCGAAAAGTTATCCCCGGTGATAATGATCTTGCGCTGTTTCTTGTACTCCACATTCACCAGTTGTAAAAACCGTTCCAGCGATTCACGAGGGAACAGCGTGTAGACTACATCGCCGGGTAAAATAAGCGTGTCGCCACCGGGGATCATCCCCCTGCCGTCACGAACGATGGCCGCAAACAGGACCTGCTCGGAATCCATCCCCTGTCGAATTTCAAGCGGTGTTTTGTTGGCCAGTTCCATATCCTCGGTAATCCGATAGCCACGCATGAGAATACGGCCGTCCTCAAAATCAGCCACTTCGACTGCGTGAGGGGTAGCTAAAAACTGGAGAATATGGTTCACCTGGGCTTTCTCGGGGTGAATTACCGATGTAATCCCAAGTTGCTCCAGATCGACGATTTCACTCTCCTGAGAGAACTCCCTGTCACGCAGGCGGGCAATCCGCCTGGTTACTCCATGCTGCGCCGCCAGAGCACAAACAACAATGTTTATTTCATCGTTAGGCGTGACCGCCAATACCATGTCCGCATCCAATAGACCAGCTTCCCGAAGACACTCTGGCGATGAACCCGACCCGGTAATAATCTGGACATCGAGTTTCTCCGACAGTATCTGGCTCAGCCTCGCATCCGATTCGACCAGTGAGAGATGGTGCCCACTGGGAAGAAGATGCTCGGCCAGTGAACAACCAACTACTCCTCCACCCACGATAATAGTCCGCATATATTTGCTACCTCGGTTTTTCCGTCCCATTCAAACTGGGACAAACGTCTCCAGCTAACGTAATTTGGACGCAAACCTAGTTATAATCAAACATTAAATTATAGGGGTAAGAACCAAATCAGTTTCAGATAGGGCTTCGTTGTATCGGTCAGGTTTTACCCAATTGGGTCTTGACAGCCGGTACCAGGCCCCCGGTTTCGATGATTTGCCGGACAGACTTGGGGTATGGGGCAAAAGTTGTCTCCCCTCCAGCATAGGTAATTGTACCTTCAGCGAGATTGACGGCTATACTGTCTCCGTTGGACAATTGTCCCGCCAACAGGTCGGCCTCGACCAGAGCCAGGCCACCATTGATTCCCGTGCGGTAGAACCCTCGTTCAAAGTTGACCCCGATAACGCACTTAATACCGGCTGCAAGCAGCGCGCGCACGGGGACATCGCCGACCATGCCGCGACCGAAGCTATCCCCTACAATCAGAATGGAAGCCGGTGCAATCTTCTCGGGTACTCCGTTGTCCAGATTCTCAAAAAGATGTTCCGCCAGTCGTGCTGGATCATGCTCGTTCTGGTGTTTGGAAGAACAGATCATATCGGCAGTGACGGTGTCCTTGATTGCAATGAAAGAACCTTTGATGTCGTTCATAATGCCTCGGTTGTTGCGGCCAATGGCGCCGTCGTCGATCTACGGCCTGAGTCCTTAATCCCTGATTCTGAATCGAAGGGATTACTTGCCTGCCACCCTGTTTTGCCGGTAGCCCGGAATCGCAACAGGCGACGGATTGCTATTTCGGCCATAATGGGGTCGCTGTCGAAAGTGATACAGCGTCGGTTCTGCAGTTCGCAAGCCAGCAACGTAGTCCCCGAACCGGCAAAAAAGTCAGTGACCAGATCACCTTTGGCTGACGAAGCCGACACAATACGTTCGATTGCCGCCAGCGGTTTTTGGGCATAGCACCCACTGACATTCTCCGCCAGACGATAGAACACTTGTTGTAAATCTACCCAAACATTGCTCGCTCGAATATTTCCTGATCGACTGCGCTGGAAATTCTCAGTACGCTGGCCATCAATTTCCTTGTAATAGCCCCGCAGTACTTTTGGAATATCGGTGTACTGGACATCAAATGACGGACGGCCAAGCGTATAGTACAACAATTCCTGCCGCACAGCCATCCAATTGCTCTGGGTTCCGTAACCTCGCTGGTTCCGCATGGTAATGAACGATCGCGATTTGAATTCGCTGGACATCATCATTGCCATAAACTGCGGCAAAGGCTGAAAATGATCGTTCTGGTCCGCACCCAGCCAGACATAGAGCGACGAGTCGCCTGCCAGAACTGATCGACAGCAGTCTACCCAAACCAGGGACCAGGCGATATACTCCTCGATCGATTTGGTCTCGAATGCCACCAGATTATAGGGCGGGTCGTGGACTGCGAGCGATGCCCGGGAGCGGCCAAACAACTGCTGTACAAATGCTCGGTCAGTAGCATCCCCACAGGCGACCAGATGGGTTCCATCGGGATCTTCCCATACTTCCCCTTGCTTCAAACGACATAGGGGGAGAATCCGGCGTCGAAGGCCGGTAGTGTCATTGTCGAGACGCGGCAGTGAGTTTCGCAGCATGGAGATATGCTACAGTGCAGTCATGGACGGTTCAACAAAAATAGTAGAATACCACTTTCCACTTCCGATTCTTCAGAATGCCACCGCGCTCACAAGTACAGATATATGACTGTGGTTGTAGTCATCGGTCCGTTCCGAGGTCTTACCTGTAGACACATAGACTCCTACCTGAAAATGCCTTGCAAATTCGTATCCACCTCCGAGAAGCAGAGCAGCGCCAGGATCGTGTGCTTCGAATCCCCACCACTGTGACCACCCATCTTCAAAAACATAGAGTCCCAAACCAACGGCTGTGAAGAATGATCTCCCTTGCGGACCATAATAGTGATACCATGAGGCACCATAGAACCCTTGCATGACGGTTCGAAAAGGGAGCCAGATGTAAGTTTGATTCGAAGAATAACTTGCAATATTTCCTTCGCAGACGAGCATATTATGTTCATCCCAGGCATAACCAATCACCAGATTCAAGCCAAGACCTGATCCATTGTCCTCGGTATCTGGGCCGTCCCTGTCGATGGAGCTGGTCGCAGTGGGCGCAAAACCAAGTCCACCCCCGACTACGAACCCCTTGCGATTTCCATCAAATGCAAGAGAACTGCTGGCCAAGAGAACCATCATCATAAGAGAAACCGGTAACATCCGCTTCATAGGGACCTCCCATTTGATTGACCAACTTACATACGAAAGAATACGAACAGTCTATGATACGGATTTCTTGCGACAATGTCAAAGTTGCAGATTCAATCAAACGTACTGCCCATCAACGAGTTCACGAAAATTACTACAAAAAATATGGTGATCGCTTGGCAGAGCCGTGAAATCTGCGTATCATATAGCACTATGGTAGACAAGATGATATGGGCACCGTGGAGAGCAGAGTTTATTCTGAGTGAAAGAGAGAAGGGTTGTATCTTTTGCAACCGGCTAGAGAGCGAGGACTCTGTAGAAAATCTAATCCTGCATCGCGGCGATAAGTGTTTTGTTATTCTCAATAAGTTTCCCTACAACTCAGGTCACGCTATGGTCGTGCCCATCCGACATGTAGGCCAGCTTGAAAAATTGACCGAGGAAGAAGGAAATGAGTTTTTCTCCCTGACTCGTTTGACTGTCAGAATGATCAAGCAAGCGCTCAAGCCTCATTCGCTCAATATCGGCATGAATCTGGGTCGAGAATCCGGAGCGGGAATTCCCGAACATCTTCATATGCACATTGTTCCCCGCTGGACAGGCGACACCAATTTCATGCCGATCATCGGCAAGACCAACATCGTCTCGGTCGGTCTGGAGTTGGTCTACGAGGCAATCAGAAAGGAATTCGACAAACTGTGAGTCCCCGCCGCAAAATGCCTACCAAGGCCGAACTGATGCAGCTTCAGAAACTGTATCGGACCGACGAGAAAATCGGTGAACGGCTGGGAGGGGTGCCCGCCTACCTCGTCGCGTACTGGCGTCGCAAGAAGAACGTTCCCAAACACTCGCAGCCGAAGTTCTCTGATAGCGAAGTTCGCAACTTGTGGGAACGGTTTGGTGATGATGATCGGTGCGGACTCGAACTCGGCATTTCCAAAGCCGCTTTCTATAATTGGCGACGTCGTTATGGTATTAGGGAAAAACCGGCGTTCCTGAAGTTGGAACAACTCGAACTGAATCTTCCCGGCGTGGATCAGCGTAACCATGTTGCTCCCCTCTACGGAAAACAGACCGTCGCTCAAAAGATTCTCGCCCGGGCGGCTGGACTGGAGAAAATAAAAATTGGCGAACTAGTGGTTGTTGAACCGGACCAGGTCGTTGTGAATCGTGATATCGCCAGGGTCATTAGTACCTTTAAGGATATCGGCGTTGAATTTGTCTGGAATCCTGCACGAATAGCGGTGAGCCTGGATGGCACCGATCCATCACAGACTGAAGACCCTGCCAATCTCAAGCTGGCACGCGATTTTTGCCGACGACAGAAGATCACCAATTTCTATGATACGCACCAGGGAACATGCCATCAGTTATCAATCGAGAATGGCCATATACTGCCCGGACAGTTAGTTCTGGGGACTGACCGACAGACCGTGTCGCTGGGTGCCTTGAGCGCCTTCGCAGTCGGCATTGATGCTGTCGAAATGGCTACGGTTTTGGCCAGTGGACGGTTATGGCTGAAAGTACCGCCATCGATTCGAATAGATATCAGCGGCCGACGACCACGCGGGACTTATGCCAGGGATATCGCCATGACTATTATCAAACAATTGGGGACTTCCCGGGCTGAATACAGTGCTATCGAGTTTCATGGACAGGCGGTAGCCAACATGAGTATCAGCGAACGTGTAACACTGTGCCAGCTGACGGTTGACATGGGAGCCAAAGCAGCCATGTGTCCTTTCGAGGCAGTTACTCGTCGCTATTTGACCGGTCGCAACGACAGTAACTACCGGCCGGTCATTGCCGACAAGGATGCCGTCTATGACGAAGCCTACCAGTTCAACATCGATCGGCTAACACCACAGATAGCAGGACCGGAAGGGATCAGCACGATCAATCCAGTCAGGGAACACGATGGTCTCAGTATTCATCAGGTCATCATCGGTACTTTCAACAACGGACGGTTCGATGACCTTCGGATCGCGGCCAACATTCTCAAGGGGAACAAGGTGGATCCACAGTGCCGGCTGATAATTCTGCCCGGATCTCACCAGGTCTATCTGGAGGCTCTCAGGAAAGGGTTGATCAGAGTTCTGGCGGAAGCTGGAGCAATGATAATCAGCTCTTCGAGTACATTTCTCGCCGGACGGTTCCATCAGATGCTGGCCCCGGGTGAACGTGGCCTGACAACAGCTGACCCGACAACAGCCTACTCGGGACAATCCGACTCCGGTGAAATGTACCTTTGTTCTCCGGCCACAGCAGCTGCCTCAGCCCTCAACGGCCGTATCACCAACCCCGAACCATACGTCAAATAAACAGACAAGATTATTGTGGTTCAGACAGATGTCGGCTAGGATTCTCAATTTCTATGTAGTTCAGAAAATTGTACCTGTTGATTATGGAATATCCGTCGCTCTGGTCCAGAAGCTTGTCCGCGCTTATTCTTCCCCGACGATCAAAGTCGTTATAAATAATCTCATTGGTTTCTTCGTTGTATCCGACCAACAATATGAAGTGATCGCAATCCCAGAAAAAATGACGATCAGGATATATCTTCAGTCCCAAGATAATTGGCGTGCCCTGCTTGATTTTCTCAATCACAACATCATACAGGAACTCCCTGTATTCCTCTGAATGCGAAGAGAGATAATTAACCGGATTCAGGAATGATATTGCATAATCAAAATACGATCTGGTCATATGATCGACGTAGACAATATTATGTTTGTCGAGGGGTCTATGCAGTTCGTTGCTGTGCAATCCTCTTCCGGGATAACCGCCGTCATTGTTTATCTCAATCTGTGAAGTTACGAAACCGTTGGCATTGATTACGCTCCAAAGACAGGCTTCCCCACAACTGCCCTCGGGGATATCATACTTGAACTCGGGCGGAAGCAATCCGGGGATGATTTTGTCGCCATCATAGGCGATGCCATTCAATACATACTGCACCGAGTCGGCACCGATGGCCTCCCTGCTGTTCTGCGACTGTTCTGCCTCTCGGAAGAATCCTACAGCGTCATCGTAACTCGCCGCTACTCCAATGCCATTGGCATACATGTTTCCCAACCGGTGTTGGGCGGCACCATAACCTCGCTTCGCCGCCCGAGTGAACCAGTCTATTGCCTTACCATAATCTTTTTCATATCCCCAACCATGATAGTGTTTGTAGCCCAAAATGAACTGTGCACGGGGATAATTTGCTTTGGCTGCTTTTTCATACCATCTAAGCGCTTCCTGAAGGTCTGCATCAACACCGGCACCAATTTCCAACAAGTAGCCCAAATTTACCTGGGCTACGGGATCACCCTGGAGGGCCAGTTGAAGCATTGGTTCATACGCTTGAGCGTAGAGTGTATTGGCTAACGCGGTGTCTTTGCCAACGAATTTCCCAGATTCATACAATGCCGCCAGGTTGTACAGTCCAATCGGGTTACCATTATCAGATGATAGTTTCAGCCACTGATACGCTTTTTCATAATTAGTCTCACCTGTTTCTCCCCGGCGGTATATAGCCCCTAATACACCCTGGTAGTACGCGTCTCCACTCTCCGCTCTCCTAACGATAGGCTCCAAATCAATTGAATCAGCGACTGGGCAGGCTACAGGACATATTAGAGCTATGCTGATTATTATTAGTGCTCTTGTGGGTTTAGTCATGTGATCTCAGATTGTACTCTCTATTGTGAAACAAGATTAGCACCAGGTTACGACAGACCTAACATCAATGTTAACAACGGCGAACCATACGCATACGTCAAGTAGCAAGACACCAGTCGTCAAGCCGCAGACCGCTATTCGATTCGATCCATGAACGCCGGCATAGCATCGAAAAAAGCTGTCGACATCGCCACTACTGATTGACTGACCAAACCTTTGATCTTAAGCAAATCCCCCCCCACTATACCTATCCGATGGCAAGGCACATTGCCATCTTTGAACAACTTCTCAATACCTGATGCTTTGTCAGGTGCACAACTGATTATCACCCGTGATTGCGTCTCACCGAACAGGAGAGCATCGGGGCGCATGTCGTCATTCAGTTTGATATCTGCACCTATCTGATTATCCTTGTCTGACACACAGCACTCGGCCAGAGCAACAGCCAGACCACCGTCACTAGCATCATGGGCTGATTGAATCAGGCCTGTTTGAATAGCTTTGAGTAATGCAACCTGCAGTTTTTTCTCAAATGCCAGGTCCAACGGTGGTACCGCACCCCGGTTCTGCCCATAGACCGTGTGAAGATACTCCGATGCTCCCAGGTGTTCCGTGTTGTCACCCAGTAGAAAAACAATGTCTCCGGTCTCCTTAAACGACTGGGTAGTGACATGATCGATATCTTTAACCAGCCCGATCATGCCAATAGTAGGCGTGGGGAATACTGCTCGGTCGGGATCTTGATTGTAGAACGAAACATTGCCACCCGTTACCGGTGTATCGAATACCCGACAGGCCTCGCCCATACCAGCCACCGCCTCAGAGAAACCGTAGTAGATTTCAGGTTTATACGGATTCCCAAAATTGAGACAGTTGGTAATTGCCAACGGAAGTGCTCCGGAACAGACGATATTACGAGCGGACTCCGCCACAGCACTTTGTGCCCCAAGCCGCGGGTTGATGTAACAATAGCGACCATTGCAGTCGGTGACCATAGCCAGTGCTTTGCGTGTTTTTCGGATGCGGAGAATGGCAGCATCGGATCCCGGTCCTACGGCTGTATTGGTACGGACCATCGAATCATACTGATCATATACCCAGGCCTTGTTACATATATTCGGAGCCGCCAGCATAGTCAACAAATCGGCATTCCAGTCACGGTCGGTGGCATAGTCGGTCATGTTGAGCTTGACGATCTGATCCATATAAGCCGGTCGTTTGGTTTCGCGATGATAGATCGGTGCTCCGCCACCCAGCACAAGCACTTCCGATGGAATCTGTGATACGACTTCGCCATGCAGCTTCACGGTAAAAAGACCGTCCGAAGTTACTTTGCCGATAATCGTCGAATCCAATCCCCATTTGTCAAACACCTCGGTCACTGCCGCTTCTTTACCCTTTTTCACACAGACCAGCATACGCTCCTGCGATTCGGAGAGAAGCGTCTCATAAGGGATCATGCCCGGTTCACGCACGGGAACTTTGTCGATATCGATCTCAATACCGGACTCCCCCTTGGCGGACATTTCAGTGCAGGAGCATGTGATCCCAGCCGCGCCCATATCCTGAATACCAACAGCAAAATCTTTCTGAATAATCTCCAGTGTTGCCTCGACCAGCAACTTCTCGGTAAACGGGTCGCCCACCTGCACCGACGAGCGTTTTTCTTCGGATTCCTCGGTGAGTTCTTCGGAGGCAAACGTCGCCCCGTGGATTCCATCGCGTCCAGTGGTGGAACCAACGATCATGACCGGATTGCCCTCACCCTTGGCCACGGCGGAAATTATGCCATCGGATTTCACAAGTCCAACCGCCATAGCGTTGATTAAGGGATTGCCGGTGTAGGCTTCATCGAAGTAGACTTCTCCGGCCACCGTCGGAACGCCAAACGAGTTGCCGTAGTCACCAATGCCGCGTACGACGCCGTCCACAAGATATCGAACGCGAGGATTATCCGGTGAGCCAAAGCGCAGGGAGTTAATCGATGCTATCGGACGAGCGCCCATAGTGAAGATGTCACGCAGAATGCCACCGACACCGGTTGCCGCTCCCTGGTAGGGTTCCACGGCAGAGGGATGGTTGTGTGATTCTATCTTGAACACGACCGCTAACCCATCACCGATATCGACTGCTCCTGCGTTTTCCTCACCCGCTTCGGTGAGCAGGTTCTTCCCTTCGCGTGGGAAAGTCTTCAGCAAGGCAATCGAGTTCTTGTAGGAACAGTGTTCCGACCACATCACTGAGAATATACCCAGTTCAGTGTAGTTGGGTTCACGCCCAAGGATTTTCTTAATCCGAGCGTATTCTTCCTCGTTCAGTCCGTGTTCCGTCACCATCTCCGGTGTGACCGGCGGTTGCTTGTAGGCCGTTTCCAAAGCACCTCCTTCAGTTTAAGGAGATGAATATAGTGGGGAAGACACCTGCGGTCAACGTTGAGAAGTAGCTAAAAGGAAATGAGCCGGTTGTTTGTCTTCCAGAAGAATATCGAATGTACTTAGAAACAACGAGGGAAACGGAGGTTTGGCGGAAGATCGGTCTCATGCACTGTGATCTCATTCCCGTACCGATCACGGTCTGGAGTTTCCAGGTTACTCATACCAGCCAATGTCCAACCACCGGGATGGTTCCGAAAAAGAAGGAAAGTATGCCTGACCTGTGACTGCTGCCGCCCCAGATTAGTCCCCGGGCCTGACAGGGACAGGCGAATATAGTCACCGGAGGCTTTCAACTCTCGGTAATTGAGAGTGTCAAGATCGGGCCAGTTATGATAGTGCTGCCTGATGTACGAGGAGATCGAAACGTACCCGTGTTGGCGGGCAAGAATTTGCAGGTCAGCCGCTTCAGTTGGATCGAGTAATGCGAAAAATCGCTCCTCATTGTGCTCCATCGCAGCTTGTTTCAACTCTGAAAACGTTGCCTTGAGGCTATCGACTACCATTGGAACAGCAGGTAAATCCTGCTTCTGCTTGCACCCGCTGGTTATTAATAGCAACCCAAGAAAGATAAGTGTTCTTATTTTCACGCATCAGACTCCGTTTTCGGTTTTATCGACCCGGTCTGACGCTACCATTAGAGTGACAAAAGAGATGGAAGCCTTGCTCACAAAAAAAAGAAGCCTGCTAGTGGGCATAATCGGGGGCAGAGGGGGAAGTCCCAGACCATGTGGATCCAATAACAGACTTCGAAATGTCACCACATTATAAGAACCGATTTCCCGTTTGTCAATCTCTTTGGTTGTTATCAGGAAAGGGCGAGGGTGGACAGGACAAGTTTCGAGAGCATGGCGTCTTGAGGAACTAACGCACGCTTGTAATGCACTGTATCACAAAATGTTATAAACAGCGTTCAGTCTCGACATGGTCTTGATAAGATATTGTGAAGTTATCCTCTGATCAGCGCCTGTGGCATTGCTCCGGCTAAACGACACCAATTTCCGGCTAGATCGTCGGAAAAAAACGAAAAACAGAATTGAACAGACGTTTTGGCATAAGCGTTAAAAAAACAGAAAAGGACTTCTTTTGGGGTTGTGCATAACACTTCCCCCATATATATTCTTTGACTGAAACTGAGAATGTGAGGAGCAGATTGAATATGACGAAGATTGCTGTATGTGTTGTAGTAGTTGTTGTTGGTGCGTTGATTGCCAGTTGTGCATCGGACATAGTGTTGCCGAAGCCACCATCACTGGCTGGTAGCTACTACGGCTGGTATTCGAGAACAGACGAAGGTGGCAGTGGCGTAACTCAGGAACAGCGGATTCTCTGGATATTCACGGATCAGAAGTGGATTCTGGATGTTGATACCGATAACATGACGGATTTCTGTATCTGCGAATCTTCGGGTCGGTACGCACTCGAAGATAGAGTACGGCTGACAGTTGATGCCTCTGATCCGTTGGGAGCGTTGTGTGTAGCGTGTATTGAGAGTCAAAATCCGGTCGGTCTGTTTGAATTGGATCGTTCTACCGACACGCTCAAGCTGAGACAGTTGCTCGACGAAGGCGCCGGTTCGTCGATCCTTGTAGAAATCAAGCTTCTACCTGTAGCGAGTACCGAGTAAGAAGGTGCCCACACCTTAGCATAGTCATTCTTGATTATGCAAGAGTTTTTGGCAGGGATGATGTCCCTGCCTTTTTTTATTAAACACGATTGTGTCGTGTTTCAGAATTATCGGCGGCGCTATTTCCGGACCTTGTTGGCATATTCCCGAACAAAGGCCATGCGACCGTCCAGCGCAGGGTGATCGTAGAACCAGAACTCAATGATGGGGTGCGGGGAAGGATCGGACAGATTAAATACTGATAGCTTGTCAAAGGCGAGAGCCGCCGATTCACCATCGATATCCGTGATGTCAATACCATAAGTATCGCAGGTATGCTCCATGTAGCGGCTGGCCCCGTTTGTAATCGGTTGAAATACGAAGGTGATAATTGACATGAATATCAATACAAGCGGCAATGAGGCAATATCAGCCAGACGGTCGAATTTGAAACGCTGCTTGAAGCGCCCTATTACTATGTGAATAACCCGATCAGTCAACCAGAGCGCGAACATTATGAACACCACAGACAATGCCAATCCCCACCATATATGCTGTTTCACATAGTGGCCCATTTCGTGACCCATAACGAACATTATCTCATCATGAGTGAAATTGTCGATCATTGTGTCGTAGAGAACAATCCGTTTCGACCCGAACATACCGGTGACATAGGCATTGATCTTGGTTGATTGCTTTGAGCCGTTGACCTGAAAGACATCCGCTCCATCGATTCCAGCCTTAGAAGCCAGCGTTTGCAGCTTGATTTCGAGCTCCTTGTCTTTCACCGGTTCGAACTCATTGAACATGGGGGCGATTACAACCGGTACGAGAACAACCAATAGAATCAGGAATGGAATGGACCCGATGGAAAATGCCAACCACCATCTCTTCATACAACCCACGAGCCGATAGAAAAACCACATGGGGATAATGGTAATGACGGCCAGAATCAGGAGGCCGAGCAGATCTTCCCCCCACCACTCCATAAAGGTCTGGTTCATGAAGCCGTAATTTGATTCAACAACAAAACTACGGTAGATAGAAAACGGCAAATTCAGCAGGTAGTCAATAACCAGAACTAGAATTACATACAGCCACATGATAAAGAAACGGGCGCGAGCAATCTGCGCCAAGTTGCGAAGCCGGGCAGATAGCCCCGAGAACAAAATAACAGCCAAGATTCCAATACCGATAAAGAAATTAACAAAACGCCAGATGTTCTTGAACCGCGAATATTCAATCAGTCTCTGTTTGCGTTCCTGGGACATAGGATAAAGAGGAGTCTCGGACTCCATCTCTGTTGCAGTGACAGCTATCACCTCAGACGCAAGTGAGTCATTAGCCGGATTGGTCACACTGTCCTCTACTGTATTGATTGACATATCCTCTGCAGCCACTGTCCTTGAGATCAATGTTACCGATAGCAGTATTAGAGTCAGGAGGGCGAATTTTGACATGATATTCTCCAAGCTTGAGGCTGGGGATCTCGATCTGAAAGCAAGTATACGGAGAACTCTAGTCAGTTGCAACGGACAACATTTGACATCTGTGAGTTTATGGACAGAACATTGATATGAGCTTTTCTGGTCGAGGAGCTTGACGGTCTAGTTTTTCTATATATATTGTGACATAGGTTTTAGTGGAGAAAAGTATTCATACCGACTGTACCTCGCTTAGAAATCCAGCCGCCTGATGGAGCGACAAAATGAACATCGGAGGAGACATGAAACGGACCGTTCTGAATGTAATGGTATTCAGCTTGGTGCTGATGCTGTCAGGGATTCTGGTAGCCCAACCACCCAGCAGTTATGATCTGCGGGATGTTGGCGGTATCAACTACGTAACAACGGTGAAAAATCAGCAGGGCGGTACTTGCTGGGCTCACGGCGCCTTTGCCGCTATGGAAGGCAATATGCTAATGACTGGAGCCTGGGCGGCGGCTGGCGAAGCAGGCGAGCCGGCTCTGGCCGAATATCACATGGATTGGTGGAACGGGTTCAATGTACACAACAATGACGATGCGTCTCCGCCTACTGGAGGCGGCCTGGTGGTTCACGAAGGTGGTGACTACATGGTTACTCAAGCCTATCTGAGCCGGCGCGAGGGAGCAGTCCGGGAGATCGACGGACAGTCGTATAATGAACCCCCGTTGCGATTCGACACAAGCTATCACTACTTCTATGCCAACGATGTGGAATGGCTGGTGGCCGGACCCAATCTGGAGAATGCGGATGCCATCAAGGAAAAGATTATGTCCGATGGCGTGATAGGTACCTGCCTCTGTTACGACGGTTATTTCATGGATGGCACTGTTCATTATCAGCCGCCCAGTAATAGTCTTGATCCCAACCACGCTGTTGCAATAGTAGGGTGGGACGACAACAAGCCCACTCAGGCTCCGAACCCAGGCGCATGGTTAATCAAGAACAGTTGGGGATCGGGCTGGGGCGAGAGTGGTTATTTCTGGATATCATATTATGACAAACATTGCTGCCAACACCCTCAGATGGGGGCAATTTCCTATCAGGGTGTCGGCCCCATGCCGTACGACTACGTTTACTACCACGACTATCACGGTTGGCGCGAAACCAAGACCGATGCTGTCGAGGCGTTCAATGTATTTGTTGCCGGGGGAGGACAGAAGCTACAAGCCGTAAGTTTCTATACGGCCGACGACAGTGTCGATTATGTTGCTACGATCTATAGTAGCCATGAGGATGGCGAATTGGCGAATCCCCTGTCAACCATGTCTGGCAGAGCCGGATTAACCGGTTTCCATACGATTGATCTTGACGATCAATTCATTCTCAAGCAGAGTGATACTTTCTATGTCTACCTGCATCTGTCCCATGGCGGGCAAGCCTATGATTGTACTTCCGATATTCCGGTTCTGCTGGGTGCGAACTATCGAACAATTGTCGTTTCTTCGGCTAATCCGGGCGAGAGCTTTTACCGATCCGGCGGCGACTGGCTGGATTTATATGACTTCAATAATTCCGCCAATTTCTGCATCAAAGCATTGGCCGAAGTTGGGCTTGGATTCCAGACAGATACGCAGGTTGGATGGTTACCGCATAATGTCGATTTTACATCTACTTCCAAACTCAATCCTGATACCTGGACCTGGGCTTTTGGAGATGGCGATTCGTCTACCACCCAGAATCCCAGTCACACTTATACCGAACGTGGTCTCTATGATGTCACGCTGGAGATTAACGCGGCAGGTGACATTCGCTCTCTGACCAGGCACGGTTATATTGCGGCTGTAGCCGATACGATGGAAGCTGATACCGTCAACTGTTCGCCAGGACAGCAAGTTGTAGTGACCATCTCGACCTACAATTCTATACCGACTCGGATTACAAAGGTACCGATCGATTACTTCGGCGATCTCGACCTTACCCTGGACTCTGTCTCTACGGTTGGATGCAGGACTGACTATTTTGACACAATTGTAGTAAACCACAGTGACCCATGGGGGAAGCACGAAACATTCTCACTGATCAGTTCCGAGGATGGTTCTCAACCGGAGTTGCCTAGCGGCGAAGGGCCAATTCTCAAGGCCTACTTCACAGTGGATCCTGGCGCTGCCTGGGGTGAGTCTACGACAATTAACGTAGGCGGCTACAGTTCATACATACCAAGTTATTTAGGAACAATGGCCGAATACGATATCCCGGGAAAACCCGGACTGGTAATAATTGGCAGTTGCTGTGAAGTTCGTGGAAATGTGGACGATCTCATGGAAGGCGAAGGTCCAATTAATATTGGCGACCTCACGTATCTTGTGGGCTATCTATTTACTGGCGGTCCTCCTCCTCCGTGCGAGGATGCCGCCAATGTTGATGCGCTTAGTGATTCCGGTGGTCCTATCGATGTAGCCGATTTGACCTATCTGGTAGCCTATCTCTTCACCGGTGGACCACCACCGCCTGATTGTTAGCGATAAGCCTACGAAAAAGGCCGATCCCTTTGGGGACCGGCCTTTTTTATTTTATACCTGGATGCCTGGTTAGTCTAATGATTGCCTCCTGGGGATGTCCGGATTTCGAAGGTCGCATCGCTCTGATCAAACAACAGACCATCCTGAGTAATGACCTTCAGTAGAAAAGTCCCAGAAATAGCTCCCTCGGGATTTAGATACCAACTATAGGATGTACTGCTGACCCCGGAGACAAGCGGTACCCACTGTAATCCATCATTACTGGAGAGGAAGATGTCAAAGCTTCCCTCCCATCCATAAACAGTCCAGTCAATCAGCCGGGTTTCGCCCCAGTACCAAATCTCACCACCGTTAGGACTGGTAACAGTAAGTTCTGCAATCGAGAACCAACTATCCGAAACATCATTACAGGCTGTGTTCGAGGCTTGAGTGACTCTGAGCCGGGTTTCCAATCCGGCATAATCCGGCACTGCCCATGTATAAGAACCGGTATTGGGAACACCAACTGCAATCGACTGCCAACCTTCAGGTTCGATGTAGATATCGACCGCCTCAATTGACCCAATAGTCTCCCACTTGATATCTACACTGCTGCCGACTTCAAGAGTCTCCCCACCGTTTGGATAAGTCACCTTGAACCCGGCAATTGTAAAGGGTGCATCACTCTCATCGAGTAGCCCCAGTTCGGTCCCGTAGGCCCGGATGGCTCCATTGTTGGTAGGGATATTGGGAACGGTCCAGGTGTAAGAACTGCCATAATTGGATGAGGAGATCAGCGTCGAGTCCGCCCAATCAGTGCTTGAGAAGTAGAGATCGACATAGGGGGCGCCATAGGCATCGAATACAGCAAATTGGATTGTCTGCATGCTGCCAACCAGCCATTCTTCTCCACCATTGGGAGACAGTATCTGAACGCCTGTCATGGTCAAGCCACTAATTTCAGCGAGTGTCTGCTCATCATCGGCATCGCGGAAGCGCAGTTTGAAAATACCCGAGGGGATATTCTGCGGTACTGCCCAGCGGTAGGAACCAGTGTTGGGAACGATAGCAATATCGTGCCAGTTGGAGCCGCCATCCTGGCTATACTGGAGTAGCACACTGCCGGAATTACTGCCGCCAACAGTCCACGATATAGTAGTATCCGCGCCGCCGATAAGCTCATTCTCAACGCCCGGGAATACAGGGGTCAATGATTCATGCACTACCGAAATCTGCCAGCCAAGCGTGTCCATCGGACGGCCATCGGCATCAGCATCCATCACTCCGACTTTCACACTGTAATTGAACCCCAGGTCCCTCGGGTAGAAATCATATGATCCGGTATTGGGGACTGGGACCGAGGTGTAAGATATGGCAGACGAGGCTGTATGCTCACGCCACCAGATCTTGACCTCATCAATTCCCTCCGATTCCCAGGTAATTGGAATTGCCGTCGAATCGGTGCCGTCCAGATCGTATGCGATCTCGTAGGCCCAAACCATCGTGTCCGGTCCGGTTAGTTCGATACCACCCAACGTGAACGGTTCACTGAGCCAGATGCACCCGCCGCTTATGTTTTGCAGACCAATCCGGGCTTGGGTGGAGAACAGCGTATCGTAGAGTGAAGCTGCCTGCGAACCAGCAGTAACACTTGCGAATTCGTAAGCCGTGTCCACAAAAGTAGCGCCGTTGTCCAGCGAAAGGTAGTAGTTGAGAGTGCTGCCGTAATTGGTATTAGCTGGGTGAGCGTAAGTCCATATGACTGTCCCAAGGGGGCCTTCAAATCCACTCGTAGATTCATTGGGAGTTATGACATCAATATACGGCAGGAGACGAAGTGTGTCGTAGGCGGCGTTGCCGGAATTGTCACGAATCGTTACAACCAGGAGATCACCCGCGCCGCAGACACCAGCAGGGACTCTGATGAAAGCGCCGTTGTCATTGCGGTAATCGCTGTTCCAGGTCCAGTTCACCGATGACGCCGGCAACACGTAGTTTTCATCACCGCCCGCTTCAATGAAAGAGAAGACAGGGTTGCTGGTTGTCTGGCAGTATTCGAGCGTACGATCAAGGCTTATGGAATCATCAATGAACTCAGTTCCAGGGATGTTGTCGGCATCGCCATATGTGTGGACCATTTCGAATACGGGTGGAGTGGAATCGCTGAGGGAAACATACGGCGTGAAGAATGGTCCCATTCCAAAATTGTTGTATGCTCGAATGCTAAACTCTATAGCAGTTGAATTACAAAACGGTGTCTGAATGGCGTCGGATAGATCACTGTCGAACTGAGTCGGCAGTGTTACCCATGCCTGTTGAAACTGAAGATAGTCGGCATGGACTACATCAGCGACCTGGACAAAGTCAGTATTGAGTCCGTTGTCTCGTGCGTAGATATAATAACCAGTTGCCCCGTCCAGGTTTGACCATCGGAATGCTATCTGAGTATCATCCCAGTCGGCTTTCCAGCCAATCCCCATGCTGTCATAATCAATATCGAACTCAGCTATTCCGATCTGAGGGAAGAAATAGACCGAATCGATATTTGATATTGGCGACATGTTGCCGACCGTGTCACTGCTTCGAACGGCAAAGTAGTTCCAGCCATCCGGCAGATCGTACACCCAGAGAGATTCCGATGTGCCCGCCACATGTGGAGTTGGTTCGCCAGCCACCTGCAAAGCCGAAGTCCAATCAACAAGAATACTGTACTCGTGGGAGTACCGTATATCGTACTGATCTACCGTACCGATATCACCATCATCCCCCGGTGCCGTCCACGTCAATAGCACGGTACCGGTTGTGGAATCCGCGATCAGTAGATCTTCGATAGCAGTCGGTGACATGACGTCTCCCGTAGTAGTGAAACGCCAGTTGTCCGACCAATCCGCAGGTCCATAATCATTGTGAGCCTGTACTTGCCAATAGTATGTCGTAGCGTGGGTAAGATTGGTCAGCTGGTACGATGTTGTCGTCAGGTTGGTGGCGATGATCCACGTCGGGCTGAATGAGACATTGGTCGATACTGCGAGATCATACAAATCTGCGCGCTCGCTGGCCTGCCAGGTCAGGAGTACGCTCAGGTCGGTCTCAGTAGTCATGTCCGAAGGCGTAAGAAGAGCCACCACTGCTGGTAAAGTGTCCGCAACCCAGGTTGTGTCTTCCGTTATCCGTGCCAGACAACTGTCAAAGATAAACGGCTCCTCGATAACCGGCACTCCCCCATCAAGGGCATACATATTCACGGTATCAATTCTTAGATAAGTCGAGTCCACAACACCGACAATATCACGAGCCACAAACGAAAGCCCGGCCAGAGTAGCACTTCCGCTTGAGTCTACCAGCAACACACTGCCATCAATGTACGAAATGTTGATCTCTGCATAGGATGGATCTGCTTCAACGAGGGAATAGGAGAAATCAAGATGGCTTGCATTGAAGTGGGTATCCGGCTCAACACTTACCGATTTTAGTACAGTCGAATCATAGTATACGCGGAACGTCAGATCGTACAAATCCAACACATTGAAAATGCGAGCATCGACGCTAAACGCCTTCCCTTCATCAATCTCTACATAACGTGGCTGCAACTTGAGAAGGGAGACTTCCGGTTCCAGCATAACCTGCACAGTGATTGTGATATCAGGAGTCACTGCCGTAAACTGCTCTCCCCGGTACAGCACATTCCCTTCAGCGTCCAGGGCTTCGACAATAAAGTGTCGATTTTCTCCGACTGGAATTTCCAGCGTATCGCCAAACACCAGTCCCTGATCTTCATAGACCGGAATCATCACATCGATGGAATCCATGTTGTCGCCGGTGACAATTATGTGTAACCGGTTGATCATTTGGCTCAGCTCAGATGACGCCAGTTTGAAGCTGAGATCAACCGAGGGTGCATTGGTCGTGTTGACACTTCGATTGGTACATCGTGGCAAAATTACCATCAGAAATGTAATCGCTGTCAGCAGTGACAGCCAGATGAGCCAGCTTGATCGATATTTGTTGGGCATGGGTTCCCTTCCTTGGTACCGGATTCCTCCATTGGGCACTATGGTAAATAACCTACGAGACAGTCAGTCCGGTCGCAAGGTCTTTCTTGGTTAGCAACGCGGCAATACACTCCGTAAAATATTCATGGATATTATATTAGCAGAGTAATAATGTGGTCAGTCTATAACAGACAACATGATATGTGTCACTATCAATAAAATTGAATATTCCGGTCTATTTGTTGTATCTTATGTTAGAGAGTAAGACAGGAGATTATCATGTCAGAGACAATCTACTACTTCATCATTGCGGCGATCCTGGTAGCTTTGATTCCCATAGTACCGAAATTTCTTTGCCTGAGGATCAAGATACTCCGCTTCCTGCGTTGGAAATCACTGGCCGATTGGCACGCACGGCATTTTGGTGGCTTGGTCATCGCCGTGAGAGCTATCATGGGTGTGATTGCAATAGTGGTTCTGATCCTTGGGATCAAAGGCCTATAGCGAGTTGGGTCACTTGTTTACCATTTAACCATCAGCTCTGCCTATCTTCAACCGACAATCGGTAGGCATCAATTTGAATGATTTTCATTATCTCGATGGATTTACAATCCTTTCCCTCGACGGCAACCTTCATTGTCTGATTCAGAATCCTTGATGAGCAAATATGTCGATGTCCAATCCAATATCCTCAAGTCCGAGGCAAATGGAATATCGTATATCTCTCTATGGTCTGCGAAAAGGCAGCAATCCGGTTACACTGTCGGTTACCGTACTTAAGTGTACAAGGCGATAATCGAAATATTTTGTTGTTAGCCGTTAGGGTCCGGTCGATATTAGTTTAAAAGACCAGATTGTCATTAAGTTAATGAACGAGACCAAGGTAGAAGCCGTGGCAGAGAGTATCAACTATCGAAAGCTGATAACAAAATCCTCGATATATATGCTTGGTGTGCTTATCTCCAAGGCGGTCGGATTCGTTATGATACCGATCTATACCCGGTATCTGATCCCGGCTGACTACGGGGTGATGGAGCTTCTTGCCATGACAACGAACGTTGTTTCTATGCTGATAGGCATCGGGCTCGCTGCCGCGGTATTAAGGTTTTACTACGACTACGATAGCGAGAAGGATCAGAACGAAGTTGTCTCCACAGCCTTGTCTGTTTCTTTGGTGTTGTTTGGTACGGTCTTTGGACTTTTGGCTTTGAATAGTTCTCATGCCTCTCAACTAGTTTTTTCGACCGATGAATACACACATCACTTTCGGGTGATCTTTGTTACCATGATGTTATCTGCGGGCATAGAAATTCCAATGATTTATCTCCGTGCGATGCAGAGGGCTGGGTCTTTTGTCACTATCTCGATGGTAAGGTTGGTTATTCAACTGTCGTTAAACATAATAGCTGTTGTTGCCTTGGGATTGGGCGTACTGGGGATATTGTACAGCTCACTGATTAGTTCTATTGTTGTTGGCGGGTACCTCGTGGTGACCACTTTTGCCAAAACAGGGATTTCAATTTCTTTGCCAAAACTCAAGGTTATGGCGCGGTATGGTTATCCTATGGTGTTTTCTTCAATCGGCGCATTTATCCTGACATTTTCCAGTCGCTATTTCTTGAACTACTATTCCAGTCTTGACGAGGTTGGCATATTTGCTCTCGGTTTCTCATTTGGCATTATGGTTTCGTTTCTGGTTAATCTGCCCTTTGGACAGTTCTGGGGAGCAGAGATGTTTGTGGTCGCCAAGCGCAAGGATGGCCCTGAGACGATTTCAACTGTCCTGACATACAAGATTCTGATTTCTGTTCTCTTCTGTCTTGGGATGTCACTCTTTATCAAGGAAGTGATTGAGTTCATTGCCGATGAAGCCTACTGGCGTGCCTGGGAATTTGTCCCGGTCATTTGTGCGGCGTATGTGGTGGCTGGCATGAGAGAGCACACCAATTGCGGTATTCTCATAACCAAACAAACCAAGTACGGTGCCTATGCTGCGGGCATAGGTGTTGTCGTCATGATTGTACTGTGTTTCCAATTGATACCCCGGTACGGAGCGATGGGAGCGGCGGTCGCGACTCTGGTAGCCGGTTGGGTCCGGTTCCAACTTCTCCATTGGTACTCGCAAAGACTCTTCAGAGTAAATTATGATTGGGGAAGAATCCTGACGGCGATTGGATTGGCGGCAACGCTGGTAGTCGCGTCATATTGGGTGAAAGGCGACCTGGTTGCTGTTCTTGCGATAAAGTCGGCGATGTATCTGTTCTTCTTGTTCGTGCTCTTCTGGAGCGGGTGGATCCGACCGCGCGAAAGAGAAATAATCATCAAAGCAGTTCGTAATCCCAGGGCTGTGCTAAATTCTTTTCGCACGGTGGGACAATGAGTGAATATCCAGTAAGTGAGAATAGTGGGCCTTCGGACTCACCGGGTTCGAAAGTCAACTTGAACAGAGCACCCGATCTCGTGGATGAATCTTCTCGTATATACATGAAGGCTCGGCATCTGTGGATTGCTATCTTGATAATTGTGGCGGTCGGACTTGGTATCGCAGTCCCATACGTTGATGGTATGGTACTGGTATTGCTCGTCATTATTGTGTTGGCGGTTGCCCTGACGATTATTCACCCCATCGTGGGCTTGATAGCCTTCACGATTGTCAATTTCATTCGCCCGGCTGATCTTGTTCCGGCGCTGGAGGCTGTTCCGCTTGCCAAGTTGGTGGGTGGCGGTACATTGCTCATCATGGTCGCGCAGGCAATCATCCGAAGAAAACTGTTTTTCAGGTATCGACAAACCTGGGCAATTACCGGCATTCTCATTACTCTATTTCTTTCGATACCCATGTCCTATTGGCCGAGCGCTTCTTTGCAAGTAGCCGTTGACTATACCAAGATCATCCTTTTCTACATCCTCATCATTAATCTTGTAAGGAATCTTCAAAGGCTGAAAGTCATGTCATTGATTACACTTGTCTGCGTGCTCGTGTTAGCCATATCAACGCTGGAGGGCTATTTCTTGGATGGAGGAAGAGCCGCATCTGCAATTGGTGCGAAGATGTTTGGCGATGCCAATGATGCCGCCCTGTTTTTTGTAGCGGCATTACCGCTTTCAGCCTTCTGGCTGAGAATACGTTCGCACGCATACATTGGTCGCATAATGTACTGGCTTTCAGTGGCAGTACTTTTTTCTGGAACAATCGTCACTCAGTCCAGGGGCGGATTCCTCGGATTGATAGCAGTCTTCTTTTTCTACTTCCTTCGTCGCCGTAACAAAATAGTAGCAGCGATAGCGATCGTACTAATGGGAATCATTGGTTTTGTTGCCCTGCCAACTGAAATTACTGATCGGTACGAGACTATAGCCGAGCCCAATCAGGAGGCATCAGCTTCCGCCCGGTTACATACTCTGGGAGCAGGGTTGAATATGATGCTCCACAGACCTCTAAATGGTGTAGGTGCGGGGGCATTTGAAACAGCCTTCGGTACTGATTTTCGGCCAGCAGGCTATCTTCCATCCAAGTGGAATGCTCCTCATAACACTCTGATACAGGTGGGTGCGGAAACAGGCCTGATTGGTCTGGGTTGTTTTCTGTTTCTTTTCTTCTTTACAATTCTCCAGTTGAGAAGGATGACGTTTGAGAGGAATGAACTGGACGCCGATGAGATTGACATGAGAGAAATTAGGGACATAATTTATGGTAGCATGATAGGCTATGGAGTTTGTGCCTTCTTCCTTACTCAGGCACACAATTATTTGCTCTACTATCTAGTTGCGGCCACTATAGTTCTGGTCGATTTATACCAGGACAAGGATCGTGAAAGAACAGAGGCATCCTATCTTTCGGTGAAAACTGATGAGTAGTGCTTCCACATCATATGACTCAATCAGGATAAGCCTGGCCGAAACAAGCGATGCCGGTCAGTGGGACACTTACCTGGCAAATCATTCATCTCGCACGTATGCCCACAGGTTTGCCTGGTCCGGAATATTCGAATCCGCTTTTTCCGCCAGACCATTCTATTGGATTGCGCGGCAGGATAATCAAGTTGTAGGTATTCTGCCGTCAGTGTTGTTAAGCAGTTCCATATTTGGTCGGTTTTTAATCTCTATGCCATGGCTTGACTATGGCGGGCCTCTGTCTGATGCTATTGAAATTGATATTGCCCTGGTCGACCGGGCGGAAGAAAAGGCCAGGGAGTTTCAGTGTAAATTTGTGGAGCTACGAGCGATCTCTAATCAGCTTCCAAATGTTGTAGAGAAAACCGATAAGCGACAGTTCCATCTTGGACTTAGTGATGGAGAAGAATCCGTCTGGAAATCATTCGACGCCAAAGCCCGCAATCAGGTGCGCAAAGCAGAAAAAAACGGGCTGAAAGTAGAGTTTGGTGGCCCTGAGTTATTAGGCGAGTTCTATCGGATATTTTCCCGCAACATGAGAGACCTCGGCACTCCGGTTTGGCCAAGGAGTCTATTTCGAAAAATCTTTGAGCAGTTTGGTGAGGATACGGAACTGGCTTTGGTTCATAAGGGTAACAAAGTAATTGCGGCTGGCCTGCTGGTTCACTATGGGGATTATTCCGGAGTCCCTTCGGCATCGGCGATTCGTGACTACCTTAGCCTTTGCCCTAATAACCTGCTGTACTGGGAAGTAATCAAACGTTGCATTGAACGTGGCTCCAGAGTCTTTGATTTTGGCAGAAGTTCCGAGGGTGCCGGAACTTATCGCTTCAAGAAGCAGTGGTTGAAGGAACCGAAGATACAGACCTGGCAATATCGCCTCCTGTCAATTGACTCTCTTCCGGAGTTGAATCCAAGTAATCCAAGGTTCAGAATGGCCATATCAATTTGGCGCAGAATGCCAATATGGCTTGCAAATATTATCGGTCCCAAAATAGTGACGAAACTACCGTAGTTAGATGTTTAATACACTTCCTCCAGCAGGTATACCATTTGGATGGCGCTTTGTTTTTTCGGCCGCGGCCGATAAGCATGGCGAGTTCTCGAGAGCAATTGAAGACATGCTGGGAGGGAAAACTTCTCTCACCATGAGCGGTAAGGCAGCCCTCTATCTCATTTTGCGCGCCATGCATCGACTACGACCTGAGAGAAACGAAGTAATAATACCTGACTACACCTGCTGGACAGTTCCTGCAGTAGTGGTACGGGCTGACCTCCGTGTGAAAGCTGCCGATATCAGTCTGGTCAATTATGGGTTGTCACCGAAGGCGGTCGCGCGAGTGGTCTCTGATAAAACTCTGGCTGTGGTTGCCACCCATTTGTTTGGAATACCCTCGAACATAGACTCGATAGAGGACACATGTAGAGATCAAGGACTGTTTTTAATCGATGATTCTGCCCAGGCGCTGGGAGCCAGTTTGAACGGACGATTGATGGGGAGCTATGGGGATGCTGCATTACTAAGTTTTGGAAGAGGCAAATGCATTACAACTGTACACGGTGGTGCCGCCGTCATCCATAATGAAAGCGTTCAATCGCAAGTTGAGGATGTTCTTGAGAGAGAGTTTCAACCGGCGGATTCCTCTCCGCTTCGCGACATGTTAGAACTGGGTGTCTACAAAGCCTTTTTCTCACGGCATCTTTTCTGGCTCCCGGACAACCTTCCGTTTCTCGGATTGGGAGAGACTGTATATGATACATCATTTCTCCTGTCGCGCATGACAGAGGCTCGCGCAGGTCGAGGAACGGAAATAATTACCAACCTAAAATCGATTAACGATATTCGCAACAGCAAAGCACAAACATACATGGAACTGCTTGGCGACAATCAGGATTTGACACTTCCGGCCAAGGCCGATTTTACATCCGCCGCCTGTCTTCGCTTTCCACTACTGATGCCGGACAGGGAAGCGGCCACAAAAGCAGGCGAGTTGGGACATCATCTGGGAATCTCCCGGATGTATCCCGGAACTGTCAGCACCATTCCAGCATTATGCGCAAACCTGGCCGATGGTTCACCCGGCAATGTCAACGCAACTATGGTTGCTGAACGTTTGATTACTCTGCCAACGCATCATGGAGTGGATTCAAACGATATGGAAAGAATTGCCGATCTGTTGAATATGATTATCGCTAACAATCGCTCCAGCCGAGTGACAGAGAAATAACTGCATTATGAATACAAAGGAAGCCAAAAAGAGATACGACCAACTCGCCACTCCAATTGTCTGTTATGCCGAAGACTGGGCAAGGCTTCCTTCGTCAACCCAGCATCTCATGCGTGGATTGTCTAAAACTCACAAGATTCTGTGGATAGACTCACTCGGGCTCAGGACCCCGTCAGCCACTCCGGGGGACATGAAACGGATTATTGCCAAAATTATGAAGAATTTTGCCGGGGCGAAAGAGGTCGAACCAAATATCTTTACGATGGCTCCGATAGTTGTGCCGATGTTTCACCTGGCTATCGTTCGCTGGGTCAACCGACTACTGCTGAAGCTGTACATCGGTCGATTCCTTAGAAATCACCAAGTACACACGTTCATACAGTGGTCGTCCTGCCCTACATCAGCAATAATGATCGGCGCTCTGAAGGAGGCGGCCAACGTTTATTACATCGGAGATGAGTTTTCCGAGTTCACCCAGTTTGATGCCTCTCTCGTACATCGCCTTGAAAATGAACAAATGGTGTCATCGGACTTGATGTTCGTGGTAAGTGATCGGCTAATGGAAACGAAGTCCAGATTCAATCCGCACATCAACAAGATTCCGCACGGATGCGACTTTGAGCATTTTTCATCTGTACAGAAGCTGACGAAACATGACATTCCACAGGAGCTGCGACGGATCAATGGACCGGTGATAGGCTACTACGGATTGATCCGCGACTGGTTTGATTTTGAAATGCTAAAGAACATATTCAGCCGACGGAAGGATTGGTCGCTGGTTCTGATTGGCCCCCATGATACGGACCTCTCTCTGATCAACAATCTGCCCAATGTTCACCTGCTCGGTCCCAAACCTTATGAACAGCTACCTTTCTATATTCGCGGATTTGATATCTGTCTGATTCCTTACCGTAAGACAGAAATAACAGTGGCGGCCAATCCACTAAAATTGCTGGAGTACTTGAGTTCCGGGAAACCGGTGGTGAGTACAGACCTGCCTTCGGTGCATCCCTACCGCGAGGGTCTGCAGCTGGCAGATTCTGAGGCAGAGATGGAACAGGTGTTGGCTGACACTATTGACGGAAAAAACATACCCCCGAAAGAAGTCGGTATGGAGATAGCCCGCACTAACTCCTGGCAGTCACGGATTGAAAAAGTGGAGCAAGCAATGGAAAGGGATGTCTATCCACTAATCTATCCGGACAGTCATCAAGCAAGACCGGTTGTTCTACACCTGATAGCTGGGATGGGAATTGCGGGAGCTGAGAAAGTATTGCTCAATCTCCTGTCTCAGTCATCAAGGTCGAGTTACGATTTGAGAGTCGCATCTTTCGTTCGCAAAGAAGATGGCGCTGGAGTGGAACTGCTGAGAGCGTCGGCGAAATTGGGTGCGGTTGTGGACAGAATCCCTATTTCGATCAAGAAAGGCTGGGATATCTCCAACCTTCTTGCTATGCGTCGACTGATAAGGAGACATGGGGCAGAGATAGTACATACTCATGGATATAAGTCGGATATTGTTGGATCTATAGCCGGCAGATGGGCAGGCATACCGGTCGTCGCTACTGCTCATGGATTTACTTCCAGCGACGGACGGCTGGGACTGAATGAGAAGATCGGCCGGATGTTTCTGAAACGAGTTCGAAAAATCATTGCCGTATCGAAAAACGTCCAAACTGTATTGGTCCAGACCGGTATCAATGAAAACAAAATACTTACAATACCCAATGCCGTGGATTTTGAATACTTTGCAGGTGAGGCCGAACTTGACTTCCGTTCCGAATGGCAGGTTGCCGAAGGCGAGATACTGATTGGGACGGCTGGCAGACTATCATACGAGAAGAACCAGCTTGATCTCATTCGTGCTTTTTCAAAACTGGCTCCAGAACTTATGCGTAAATGCAAGCTGGTTATTGCGGGCGAGGGAGAATTGGCTGATCAGCTTGTACAGGCAACTAGGGACAGCGATCTAACAGATAGAGTTATCTTTCCGGGGTTTGTCCATGATATGCGTTCATTCTACAAAGCTCTCGATCTATTCTGCTTGCCATCAATAGTAGAAGCCTCACCATTGACAGTACTTGAGGCGGCTGCCACCGGATGTCCGGTTATTGCTTCCAATGTAGGTTCGATTGGAGAATTAATCATCGACGGAACAGATGGTTTCCTGATCGAGCCAAAGGACAGCTATCATCTCGCTGCCTGCCTCAGCCTGCTTGCTGGTTCCAGCCACAAATTGGTTCAGCTCGGAGCTCTTCTGCGAAATAAGTTGCGCAAGGATTATGACCTCCACACTTGGTCAGACAGGATATTTGCTGTCTATGATAGTGTCAGGGCTGACAGGAGCTGATTGACACCACCACAATAGTTAGTTGCTTAAAAAACGAGATTGGTAGCATTTGAGGAGAAACAGGTGCTGCCAATAATCCGGTGGACTTTTTCTTGCAGACATATGCACCTTCTGGTAGGTGGTGAGCCACATTTTAGAGCCGCACGAACTCCTGCCCAATACAGGAAGTATCACTCCCACAAGTAGTTATTCGTCCTTTTGAGGGATAAATGCCTCTTGGCACAGATATTTCTTTACCCTTCGGGTGAGGACATGTAAAAAATGGAAGCAACCTTTAGTAACATATTCAGTGGTGGTTGGTACCCCATGCTTGCCGGCTTACTTTGCATGTCGATGTTTTTCGCCAGGGCGGGTCTGCGCGACATAACCAGCCAATTCCTGGAGGGCTTTCTTTTTCTGGCTCTGGCGGTCTTCTTTTTCTGTGCTCATCTCTACCTGTTGCTTGACATGTCTATCCAAAGTTCTCTGGGCAGTCTGGCTGCTGATCTTAATATTTGGCAATGGCTGGCGCTCATGTATGCACCTTCGCTGGTTTTCCTGTTCATTGTGATGAGTGCCATGAATTTCTTCACCAGGCAACATCGGGTCGGAGTTGTGAAACTCTTCTTTGGATTGACGCTCATGTGCTACCTGTGGATGGTAGGTGGTCACTGGCCAGCCGATTGCAAAGGTATTCTGGCTATGATCTATGGCGGTGTGTGGTTCAATCTCGAACTGCGAACGGCCTAGCAATCTTCCTTTTCCAGATACTCCTCTACCAACAGACAGTTCATCATGGCTTCATGGTTAGCTCTGGTGTTATACAACGCTTCTGGTAGGCCATCGGACAACTCAACAAACTCAAACGAATCGAATTCTTCCGCAGGCAACGAGGAACGCAATCTGATGGAGAGTTCGTCCTCTGTCAGTGACGTACGAATAAGGCAGAACAGTTGCGGCTTCTCCCCCCGGACTATCTCGCGCGCCCAGGCCAACGGCTCGATACTGAACTCGTGATCTGCCAATCCCAATTCCTCTCGAATCTCCTGTGAAAGGCTCCACCGGCTCAACTCCGCCAGAGTTCGACAGGAAGTTGTGAAATCAATCGATCCGGCTGCTGATGGCCCCACGCTGTTTTCCAGTGACGCGAGATTTCCGGATCGATGCACAAGCAACAGGCGGGAACGTGCGGGCGTCTCGGCAATTAAGATACCACAGACACCTATACAAAGCGCCAGGGGGTGGCTCTCCAACACTGAGTTCGGGGTCATTCGCTTGTAGTATTCACGAAGGGTTCCTCCGAATCCATCAAACAACGGATCAGGTTCATCGAGAGCAAAACAACTTCCCGCAAAGACACCGTAGGTACAGGCCTTGACGGTTATGGAAAAGGGGGATTCAGACATATTGGCGGCCGCAACTTGCATAACCAATGGTCCATCGTAGATACGTCCCTGTTGCCGGAGACAAGTCTCTATTTTCTCGGCGAATTTCCTTATTGTCGGATTTATGAGACAGTATTCCCCCGGTTCATACTTGATCTCAACCGCTTCAGGGTCGATCCTCTCGCTACCGAAAAAACGTATCACGTCGAAATATCCGGAGTCATAGGAGCGGTTGCGCCCTACTCGCCTGACCTCTTGATCCTCGGAGGAACCAAAGTATCTGTCGATGAAATCGGTTAGTTTATCATAGTCCAAAAGCATGTCATCATCCCAGGAAAATAAGCGTCACGCCAGCAACTGCCAATATTGCCCCTAGCCAGGCTCGAAGTGAGACTTCTTCGCGATAATACCAGATCAGCAATGGTAGCACAGCTATGGGTGTCATCGAGTTGAGCGTTGCGGCCACACCGGTCGCAATATACTTGACTGCCACTAATGACAACCAGACTCCAAGAAACGGTCCGACTATTGCTCCTCCGGTGCAGAAAGTCATGGCGGGGCGATTTTTCAGAGCACGTATCACCAGGGGTAACTGGCCACGAATAATCGCCAGCAACCAGATTCCGCCCAGACCGACAAGCATCCTTATAAACGACGCCGACATCGGGGATAGATCGCCGCCGGAGTGAACCATGCCCTGTTTAGCCAGTACCAACCCGACCGCCTGCCCAAGCGCCGCACCGAGTCCAAGCAGGATTCCTTTGGTCAGTGAACCTTTGTCCGGGTGGTCATCTGTAACCGCGCTGGTCTGCCCGGTAGAATACTGCCGCTCCATCACTACCCAGCTCACACCTCCAATAGCTACAGCAATCCCCAACAGGTCCCAGCTTCCCAATTTCTCCCCGAGGAAAACCCAGGCAATGATTGTCGCCATTATTGGAGCCGTAGAATACAGAAGTGTTGTCAGCCGGGGGCCAATCATCACGAGCGCTTTGAACCCAAGCCCATCTCCAATGGACAGTCCGATCAAGCCCGATAATCCCAGCCATGTTAATTGCTCGGTGTTGAGATCTTCCGGCCAGGGGGTACCATCAAGAATTGTCAGGACTATCGAATAGATAATAACCGCCAACAGCAACCGGATACAGTTGACTGCAAACGATCCAATCCGCTTGCCCGCCTCGGAGAATAGAATAAAGGTCATGGCCCAAAACAGGGCGGTACTCAGTCCGGCTATTTCACCTACATATGGCATGAGGGAATATAGACCCTCATCAAGGGCTTTGCAATCGTCATGAGGTTATAACGGGCAGGGGCGGCGTACTGCGCAAATCCACCCACCATGCTACGATTAGTCTACGGACTTGGTCGTATCTTGATCTGAATAATAAGTGCAATCAAGGATATCAAAGAAATCGAGGATGTACCCCGAGTTCACAACTCCGGCTATACCAAGATCGTGAGTTTTGATGACAACCTCGTCTCTTGATTGAACGATTTCTTTCTGTCCTTGCGAGTTCGAGACAATTCCGACAATAAAACCGGGGAGTGTCTTGCCTTCTGACCTCTGAGCAAGTAACACTGGCCCACCGCTGTTCCCTTTCTTGACTGGGCCATCAATGTAGTATACCGGATTGCTGCGAAATGGTAGTATTGGATAAGACGCTATTATGCCACTCCTCACCAAAGGGAAGTCACCTTGCGTAGATGCAAATCCCCACGGATAGCCAATGAAATACACTTCGTCACCTGTGTGCAACTCAGCATCGGCCAATGCTGAATCACTTACAAACATACTTTTGCTCATGATTTTGGGGTCAAGTCTTGGGTCTTTGGGCAATGGAAATCGCATACCGGCAAGATCAATATTGGAATCAGGATGAACGTGGTATAGCGGTATGCTATCCTTCCTAATCTGGATCGTCCATGGATGGACTTCCACGAGGCCCGTACCAGTGTATCTCCGCAGGAATATTTGCACGCTGTCAGATCTTATTGAATCAAATACGTGCCGTGCAGTAACAATTGCCGGAATCCTCCTTAGTGAATCCACTGGGCAACCAATAAACAAGCCTGTACCATAATGCCCATCGAATCCTTGAATCCGATATGTGCATCTTACCACATGCTCAGTGTAGAAAGCAGGCGAATCGAAAGCATCATCTGCACTAGCCTTCGCTCCCATGATTGAGAGTAGTACGAACCCAACTAAAAGCAGTAGTATTCTTGCCACCTTTCCCCCCTACTCCTCCCTTGCCACTCGTGCGACGTCTGTCACGAGGTCATCGTCTTTGAGGGTAATCAATCGCACACCTTGAGTGTTGCGACCAATGACACTGATTTGTTTTACCGCCTGACGATTCGCAATTCCGTGTTTCGTGATCAGGATCAACTCGTCCTCATCCAGCACTTCCTTGATCGCTACTACTTCGCCGTTGCGTTCTGAGGTCTTGACATTGATAACGCCTTTGCCGCCACGATTGGTAATACGGTAATCATCAATCGAAGTCCGTTTGCCGTAACCGTTCTCCGTCACTACCAGCAGACTGCTGTCGCGTTTGACCACCACCATGCCGATGACATAATCTTTCTTAGCCAGATTGATCCCTTTGACGCCATAAGCCGTGCGACCCATTGAGCGAACTTTCTCCTCGGAGAATCGAATCGCCATTCCCAACCGCGTTGCCAGAACAATCTCGTAGGAACCGTCGGTGAGCGAAGCCTCGATCAATTCGTCATCCTGTGGCACATTCATCGCAATGACACCAATCTGGCGCGGATGCGAAAAGGCGTCCAACTGAACTTTCTTGATAATACCATTGCGAGTCGCCATCACCACATACTGCTCCGATGAGAACTCGCGCACCTTACAGAACGCCGTAACAGTTTCGCCGCGTTCCATCTTGCACAGATTCACAATCGGCTTCCCCTTAGCCAGTTTGCCGCCGGTGGGGATCGCGTACACTTTTACCCAGTAGCATTTCCCCTTGGTCGAGAAGAACAAAATGTAATCATGCGTCGAGGCAATAAACAAATGCTCGGCGAAATCATCTTCCTTGGTCTTGATCCCTTTAACACCCATACCGCCGCGTTGCTGACGACGATAGGCACTCACCGAAAGACGCTTGACATAACCCAGGTGAGAGATCGTTATGACCATCTCTTCCTCGGCAATGAGGTCCTCAACCGTCAGGTCATCGGCCGCTTCCTGAATCTCGGTCCGGCGGTCGTCGCCAAACTTCCTGGCGATAGCCATAGTTTCATCTTTGATAATCTGCATCCGCAACGCCTTGGAATCGAGTATAGCTTTCAGCGCGCTGATCTTCTTGATTAGTTCGCGGTACTCTTCCTCGATCTTCTCTCGCTCAAGTCCGGTCAGGCGTTGTAACCGCATCTCCAGAATAGCAGTCGCCTGGATTGCTGAGAGCTTGAACTTCTTCATCAACCCGGCATGAGCCGTCGGCGTATCTTTGGATTTCTTGATCAGTTGAATGATGGCATCGATGTTGTCCAGAGCAATGCGATACCCTTCGAGAATATGCGCGCGTTCTTCCGCCTTGCGAAGATCGTATTTGGTGCGTCGAACAACAACTTCGTGACGGTGCTCCACGAATGAATCAATGAGCTGTCGTAACGTCATCGACTTCGGTACGCCATGATCAAGCCCCAGCATATTGACCGAAAATGTTGTCTGCATCGTCGTGTGCGAATAGAGCTGATTGAGTATCACTTCCGCCTGGGCATCACGCCTCAGTTCGATGACTATCCGCATACCGTCACGATCCGATTCGTCGCGCAGATCGGTAATTCCTTCGATTTTCTTATCACGAGCCAACTCGGCGATCTTCTCCAGCAGGTTCGATTTATTCACCTGATAAGGAATTTCGGCGACGATAATCATCTCCTTGCCACTTTTCATGCGTTCGACGACTGCCTTCGCACGCACGGAAATGTGTCCCTTGCCCGTAGTATACGCCTGATGAATCCCGGCGCGACCGTTGATAATGCCGCCGGTGGGAAAATCGGGTCCCGGAACCAGTTCGATCAAATCTTCATTGGTGGTTTCGGGATCATCAATCACCTTGATTATTGCTTCGCTGATTTCGTTGAGATTGTGAGGGGGAAGATTGGTAGCCATCCCGACGGCGATACCGGTAACGCCGTTGCATAGCAAGTTGGGGAATCGGCCGGGAAGGACAGTTGGCTCCTGGCGGGTGCCGTCGTAGTTGTCAATAAAATCGACAGTCTCTTTTTTGAGATCGTCGAGCATCTCAACCGCTACCGCAGTTAACTTTGCCTCGGTATAACGCATCGCCGCCGCACCGTCACCATCGACCGAACCGAAGTTACCCTGACCATCGACAAGAGGATAACGCATATTGAAATCCTGCGCCATTCGCACGAGCGTCGGGTAGACAACCTGTTCGCCGTGGGGGTGATAGTTACCGGAAGTATCACCGGCGATCTTGGCGCATTTGCGATGAGCCTTGCCGGGGTTAAGGCCAAGATCGTTCATCGCCACCAGAATGCGACGGTTGGACGGTTTGAGACCGTCGCGAATATCGGGCAAAGCGCGGTTGGTTATGACCGACATGGAGTAATCCATGTAGGAGTTTTTCATTTCCTCTTCGAGGAAAACAGTCTCTATTTTTTGTCGTTCGATATCCATAATTAGTGGCAAATTCCTTTGCTAAAACAGACCAAAAAACACTCAGCTATGTTGACTCAATAAGGTACGAATTATGCTATCTTGAGGCAACAAAAACAGGCTCTAGGGACGCGATTTATTGTGGTGCGGTACAAGGGGTTATGGAAATATTTCGTAGGGTTGGTGGTCCACAGCTTGCTGTGGGTTCTGTTAGTCCGTACGTCGCCGTGTGACTTTACGATTGGGTGGCACGCTCAAACTTGTTTGGGCGTGAATGGGCCAAAACAAAACCCACGAAGCTGTTTGGCTTCAGGGGACCAAGTTTGGTAGCGGGGAGTCGGTTTGAAGCATCCCGATGCCATCTATCTGGCGTTATCTCATATTTGTGTTGTTTCTAATTATGACTTTGAAAATGCGTTGGAGAGAGGTGTATGTCAAGTGACATCATATCTTGGCAGTTGACATTGACTGATTAGTAGATTATCCTATTTTGTAAAGGGTCATAGGGTTACGTTATGCTGAGCCTGATAGTGAATCCGTTGCACTTCATGGCGGCAATTGAGCTTGATCGTTCGTTTTGACAGGGGACTTATTCATGGCAACAAAGATACCACCTCATATCCTCCCGCAGTTGAAAGATATTGAAAAGGACCTTCGCGCTGCAGTCGCCAAGGGCCAGACAGAGATCGCAGTCGAATGCGCCACAAAAATCCAGATGCTCTTTGCTCCCGACCGGAAACACCACCGTCTATTACAAGCAAAGCTGTGGGCCTTTGAGGCTTGTCTGGACGAAAACCGCCTCAGATATGCTGAATCCGGTTTCACCGGCATACGCCAAATAGCTGCGCAGAACACTCGCCTTTATTTGGAAGCCACTGGCTTCCTTGCTATCTGCCTGTTGAGACAAAAGCAGGTGGAGAAGGCCAAGCCGCTCATTCGTGAGGTCGTGCAGAGCGCTAATAACATCCGGTCAGAACGCCGCAGACGCCAGTTTCAAAAGCGCTTTATTGCCCGGATTGAAGAAGAGTGCGTCTTGTCAGAACTGATCGGAACGGGAGAGGCCAGTCTGGACCCAAAGGCGATCCATGAGAAAGCCGTCCTACTTCTTCAGCAAAACGACCAGAACGAACTGACAAAACTGATTGGCAACCTAGTTCCACTCTCTGGAGTCCTTCTTCTCCGCGACGTGCGTACCTACTCGATTCTTCAGCTACCACCACCTGATCGCAAACTGCTCCCTCCTCTAGAGGTTGCGGAAACTCCAAAGAACCTAGGCAAGCGTGCGCTCGCAGTGCTTCGCCGCATAGCATGGCGTGCCATTTGCGATCCAGACAGCTCCATCTATAAGGCATGGTCGAAGAGATTACCGAAAGTATTCAATGAGGGTTACTTTGCGGTTGCTCTTGTGACAACGTTCGGGAACTGGCAAATAGGCATTCCTCTCCTCGTGAGCGGTGTTGCAGCCATCATTATGAAGTATTCCGCACATGAATTTTGCGAATGGGCCAAGCCGCGTGGGCTAATGATTCCTGTTAATGAAAAGGAGCTCGATTCAGAGAATTGACCTATACCCTGCACTGGTGCCCCGCAGCTTGCTGTGGGTTCTGTTAGTGTAGCGCTTTCGTTAGCACTCTCCGATACCATGATATATTGGCATTGTCGAAACTGAAGACAGTTTCAACCTACTCAGCTGCCCTACAACACACTCAATTGAGAAACAGGCAATGCCTGCTACATTTTCCCCAGCACACCCTTCAGATGCGCCAGGCGGTCGGAGGCTTTGATCTGCCCCAGGTCGAGCATAATCTGCGAACGGCCTACCAATGAAAACTCTATCGGGCAGTCGGTTGCTTTCCGCAACGATTCCACCATCTCGCGCGTCAGTTGCGTATCCTCGCGGAAAACCAGACAAGCCTGGCCTTTCTTAAGTCTTAGCTTTTCGATGCCCAATACTCCCGCCAGAACTTTGGTGGCAATAGCGTCGCAGAGATTCACCGCCGAAGCTGGCATCGCTCCAAACCGGTCAGTGACTTCGTCGCGGATTTTCTCCACCTCGTCAATCGCATAACAGTCGGCCAGACGACGATAGATATCCACCCTCTGATGACGGTTGGGCACATAGGCGCCACTCAGATGCGTTTCGAAATCGAGTTCGAACTTGACTTCCGGCGGACGCGCAAGCTCCTGGCCTTTGAGTTTGGCCACCGCTTCTTCGAGCAAACGGTTGTACATATCGTAACCGATCTCTTCAATAAACCCGGACTGCTTCGCGCCGAGCAATGTCCCCGCGCCGCGTATTTCGAGATCGCGCATAGCCAGGGCAAAGCCGCTGCCAAGATCGGAGTGCGCTTCGAGAGCACGTAGACGTTTGATTGCATCCGGTTTGAGCCGACGGATTGGCGGACTTAACAAATAGGCAAAGGCTCGTGCGGCACTGCGTCCGACGCGACCACGCATCTGGTACAACTGGGCCAGTCCAAAGCGGTCGGCGCGGTTGATGATGATCGTGTTGGCATTGGGAATGTCCAGACCGGATTCGATGATTGAAGAACACAGCAGTACATCGTGCTGTTGAGCCATGAAAGCCAGCATGATTCCCTCCAGCGACTTCTCGTGCATCTGTCCGTGCGCCACGGCGATGCGTGCCTGGGGAACGATCTTCTTGAGATAACGATACATGGCGTCGATAGTCATCACCCGATTATGCACAAAGAAAACCTGTCCACCACGATCAATCTCTCGTAAGATCGTGGTGGCGATAATGGCCGGATCGAACTCAACTATCTCCGTAATAATCGGTAGTCTGTCTTTTGGCGAAGTAGTAATAAGACTCATATCGCGCACACCGATCATCGACATCTGCAGCGTTCTCGGAATAGGCGTCGCCGACATCGACAGCGTATCAACCGAAGTCATCAACTGCCGCAACTTCTCTTTGTGACGGACGCCGAAGCGGTGCTCCTCGTCGATTATCAGCAGACCGAGGTCTTTGAAACAAATGTCTTTGGAAAACAAACGGTGCGTTCCGACGACAAGGTCCACTTTTCCTTCGGCCAGATTATCAACGGTAGCCAGTTGTTGTTTGCGGGATCGAAACCGCGAGAGCACTTCCACCCGCACGGGAAACTCGGCCAGTCGCTCGGTGAAGGTCTGGTAGTGCTGTTGAGCTAAAATCGTTGTTGGCACCAATACCGAAACTTGTTTCCCCCGCTCGATAGCTTTGAATGCAGCCCGGACAGCGACCTCGGTTTTGCCGTAGCCGACATCACCACAAATAAGACGATCCATCGGGCGTTCATCAGCCATGTCGCGTTTGACGTCGATGATTGCCTTAGCCTGGTCAGGTGTTTCCTCAAACGGGAATGACGCTTCCAACTGCCGAAGCCAGACTGTATCCTCACCGAACGAGTAGCCGGTTTTCGTCTTTCGTACGGCGTACAACTTGATCAAATCGGCCGCCATGTCGGCGATAGCTTTGCTGGTCTTCTTCTTGAGTTTGTCCCACCCGGCACCACCCAGATGGGTCAGAGCAGGAGCGGTATCTTTGCCGGCATACTTGGAAACTCGGTTGAATTCCTCGATAGGGACATAGAGCCGGTCCTTCTCGGCGTATTCCAACAGCAGGCAGTCGCGTTGTCGCTTGTCCACGAGTATGGTCTCAAGCCCCAGGTACCGCGCGATACCGTGATCGGTATGAACGACGTAATCACTGCGGTTGAGGCTGGAGTAGTCAGAAATAGCTACTCCCTCTTTAAACTTCTTCCGGCGGACACGACGATGATGACGGCTGAAGATTTCGCGATCGGTAAGAACAGCGAACCGTCCGCTCTGACAGACAAAACCTGCTTTGAGATCGGCGACTTCGACAGCGGGTCGGGCCTCCTCACCGATTCGTTCAGCCACAAGTTCACCCAGGCGATCAGCTTGCCCGGTTGTTTCTACGGCCACAAAGTATGCCATGCCCAACGTGTCATATTCCTTGGTAGCTTCGGCCAGTAGATCGAGACGTGATCCAAAAGCTGGATGCGGTGAGCAGCCAAAGTCGATGATATCCTTGCGACCACCTCGAAACGGCACTTGATCAATCCGGGGGAACCCGGCCAGGGTTGAGAAAATGTTCTCAGGAGATTGATAGTAGGTTTCCGGGGTCGGCAGTTTTATGAGTCGCTCCTTAAGGCGGTCATATAGCGCATGTCCCTCTTCCAGAACAGCCTCCGCCTCGTCCTTCAAGCTGCCTTCGCCGTTAAGAAAGGGAACGGTGTCGTTGCCGAAATAGTCTAGCAAATTCCCCTGGCTGATTCCGAACATGAAAACGAGCCACTCGAGTCCGGGTAGCTCCGGGTCGTTGAGGTACCGACTGCGGATGTAGTCAGCATCCGATTCGGGCAGGACACCCAGGTACTCTTCCAGGTTATCAAAAGTAACGGGCACTTCACGCTTCGGCAGTAGCGTAACATCATCGATGCGTCGGATAGTTCGCTGGTTGGCAACATCGAAAAGGCGGATAGTGTCAATCTCATCACCAACAAACTCAATCCGCACCGGTGCCTCAGAGCCGGGAGAGAAAAAATCCAGCAGTCCACCCCGAACTGCAAAGTCGCCAACTTCCTCAACGACCGGTACGCGTCGGAAGCCAAGCGTTATCAGTCGATGCATGAGGTCATCCATATCCGCTTCACCACCGACCTTGAGCTGGATGCAGTTCCCGGCCAATTGTTCACGGGGGATGGTCGGTTCCATCAAAGCCCGGATCGGGCAGACCACTACCGCCAGTCGCTTGTCAAGCAAACCGGCCAGTGTGGATATTCGTCGGCCCATAATCTCCCCCTGGGGGGCGCGGAAATCGTAAGGTAGAATCTGTCTGGCCGGGAAATGACCAATGCGTTCGGACCCCATCAGGAAAGCCAGGTCATCGTGCAGATCGGCAGCGTCTTCGGAATGCTGGGTTACAACCAGGATAGGACGTTCGAGTCGCATACTCACAGCGTCAACGGCAAAAGACAGGCTTGATCCGGCCAGACCGGTGATTGTCTGACAAGCTGGTCCATCGTTGGCTAATCGATCACAGAGTTCAGTGAGCGGAGGATAGGTTAGCCAACGTTGAGCAATACGGGCTACCCGCGATGTTGAAGATTTCTGAACTTCTATGGACATTTTTCAGCTCTTTCTCCCACACATTGGCCATGGCTCATTCCACCACAGCCCTGAAAAAACGCAAAAACCCCCGTTGGCGGCCGTCCGCCCGGGGTGTGTTACCATTAAGTTGTGTGGCCAATATATGAGACAGTTGTATTTAGCGCCATATATTTGATGTCCCTGCCAGTTTCAGATGCTATGGGACTTATGGGACTGACTGCTTAACCGGACGATGCCTGCTGCATCAGGTCAGTTCCTACTTCAATCTGATCGTAATGGTTGGCGCGTTCCTGGTACAAGACCACGATCGTGACACGACGATTGCGAGGATCGTTGGGTGAGTCGACTATCATGGGATAATGATCTGCGAAGCCGCGCACTTCCTGCACCTGCTCCGCATAAAGCCCGGATACTTCCAGCAACTGTCGGGCGGCGTTGGCCCGATCGGCGGAGAGTTCCCAGTTGGTGTAATCCCGGTTACCGGTAAAACCTGCATCGGTGTGCCCTTCAATGACCAGGCGGTTGGACAGCGTACCCAGTTCCCCGGCGATAGTCATCAGGATAACTGCGCTTTTCTGCAAAAGCTTGGCCGAGCCGGGTTCGAAAAAGGCCGGTGCATCCTCGGACTCGTTCAAAATTATTCGGAGTCCTTCCGATGTCAACTGAACTTTGATGTTGTCCTTGAGCTTCCCAAAAGCCTCTTGTTTTCGTAACTCCCGGATGATATTCATGGCCGTCTGACTCATCTCTTTCTTCTCAATATCAGACGGTCCCTGCGATTTCTGCTCTGGCGTTGACTGACGCGCTCCGATGGAAATGTCAGCGGCCGGGATCACACCTTTTGAGCCTTTCAAAACCCCTGAACTACCTTGACTCTTGAACTTACCCGGATCCCGAAAATGTCCTGCCACAGCTTCGCGTACCTCGGGTGCTTGACCAACCAGCCACATGACAAGAAAGAAAGCCATCATGGCTGTCATGAAATCGGCAAAAGCAACTTTCCAGGCTCCACCGTGGTGACCACCGTGCCCCTTCTTGATGCGTTTTATGATTATCGGTTGTTGGTTGTCGTCAACCATTTTCCTTTAGCTCCGCTTGGTCTCGTTACAAGCTTCTTCCAACTCGGTGAAGCCGGGACGAACTTCCGCATAAAGAGAACGTCGGGCAAACTCAACCGCAATTACACCGGCCACACCCTTATGGAATGACAACAGAGCCAGCTTCATACAAGTAAGGTACTGCTTGCCATCGTTGAGACGGTGTTTCATAGCGCCTGACATGGGACCCACAAATCCATAAGAACCCAGAATACCCAGAAAAGTACCCACCAGCGCAGCACCCACCTTGTGTCCGATTATCTCTGGAGGGCCGTCGATGGCTGCCATGGTAATGACAATTCCAAGTACCGCCGCGACGATACCCAACCCGGGCAGAGCGTCGGCCACCGAATTCATAGCGTCGGCTGGACGCGCTTCCTCTTCATGGAGGGTCTCAATATCATTGTCCATTAGATCTTCAAGATCGTGGGGTTGCACTGCGCCGGAAATGATAACGCGCATCGTATCAGCAAAGAATGCTACCGCGTGGTGGTCGGCGAGGAACTTGGGATATTTCTTGAATATCTCGCTCTCCTCCGGGTGCTCAACATGATTCTCAAGACCAATTAAGCCGTCCTTTCGCGCGATATTGAACATCTCGAACATCATAACCAAAAGGTCCAGATAGTCCTTCTTACCCAGACCACCTTTGAGAATCCCAAGCAACTGAGAGATTATAGCCTTGAGAACCTGAAGGGGTGTCGAAATAAGCAGTGCTCCCAGTGCCGCCCCACCGATTATCAGAATCTCTACAGGTTGATGAAGTGCGAGGATGTGGCCGCCTTCCAGAACGAAGCCACCAAGAACGGAGCCGAAAACAATGATGATTCCGATGAAAATAAACATGCTTGCTTATCCAACCATTAGGTCTGTTTACTCACTTTGATTCGACGTTTCTCTTAGTATTTCGACACTTTGGCAATAAAGCTGAGCTATGAGGGACTATTCCGTGCCAACTTTGTGCTTTTTCGGCTAGTACTCTCGGACCAAGCCAGAACTGGTCCCACAAACTCTGGCGCGAAAAAAACTTGTGTGTCTCATGCGGTTACGATACTTTTTTGTGATTCTTGGGTGTGGAGAGCAGTCTGTTGTGAAGATGTTCCCCAACACTGGCATGATAGTCCCTAGTACTTCGACCGACAGGAGGAAGTGTGCGATTTCTTACTAACCGACGGCTGGTCTGGTTTCTGACCATCGCTGGTGTCTATCTTCTTTATGACCTGGCTTTCGCCTCCAATGGAGGTAACGGTCACGCGGACAGTGGCGGTGGTCATGGTGGCCCCGTTCTGGATGTTCTTCTGGAACTGATTGTGATCCTTCTGGCAGCCAAGCTTGGTGGCGATCTCTTTGAACGGATCAAGGCTCCGGCTGTGCTCGGGGAACTCGTGATGGGGATGATCATTGGCAATCTACATTTGCTCGGCGTTGATGTGTTCGAACCTTTCAAACACAACATGACCCTTGAAACGCTCGCTGAAATCGGCGTCATCATCCTGCTGTTTGAGGTGGGTCTCGAATCGACCGTTCGAGGTATGCTGAAGGTTGGTCTCGTCTCCTTCATGGTCGCCATGTTCGGTGTGATTGTCCCCTTCTTCCTCGGCTGGGGCGTGGGCGTATGGTTCTTGCCTGAGGAATCAGTGTATGTCCATGTTTTCATCGGAGCGACACTGACCGCAACTTCGGTTGGTATCACTGCCCGAGTTCTAAAGGATATAAATAAGATACACACGCGAGAAGCGAAGATCATCCTCGGTGCGGCTGTGATCGACGACATAATGGGACTGATAATCCTGGCCGTGATCACCGGTATTATTACTGCCATATCAGCCGGATCGTCCGAAGGAGTCTCATCCGGTACCGTTCTTTTCATTATCGGGAAGGCTGTTGGATTCATAGTCGGGGCGGTTGTGATTGGTGCCTGGGTGTTGCCGGCCTTTTTCAAGTTCGGCTTCCGGCTCAAAGGAAAAGGCGTACTGCTGTCCTTTGCGCTGCTGGTCTGTTTCCTGCTGGCCTATCTGGCGGGTAAAGTAGGTCTGGCTCCAATCGTTGGCGCTTTCGCAGCCGGTTTGATTTTGGAAGAGGTCTGGTTCAAGGACTATCATGATCGGGGTGAACACTCAATCGAGGAATTGATAGCGCCTATTGCCACCTTCCTGGTACCGATATTCTTTGTGCGGATGGGTATGCTGGTCGATCTGACAACTTTTGGAGAGGTCTCGATTCTTGGCTTCGCAGCGGTTTTGACCATCGCAGCAATAGTTGGTAAACAGGTATGTTCGCTGGCGATTCTTGACAAAACGACTAATCGGATTGCGATCGGTTTGGGCATGATCCCTCGTGGCGAGGTGGGACTTATTTTTGCCGGTATTGGTGCCAAACTGATGCTCGATGGACATCCGGTCATCTCCAGTAGCACATATTCGGCAGTTGTTATTATGGTTATCATCACGACTTTGGTGACACCTCCGGCTTTGATATTCTCGATGCTACGAGGAGACCGAAAAGCGGCGCGATCTCTCAAAGGCGCTCAGACCGAAGGATGATTGATCGATTCGAAGCGATGATGTCAGCTATCGAGAATAGTTGAGGCAGAGTACGAATGGTGCTTGACAATGAGATGTTAAGCATGTTCTATAGAGGAACTTGCCGCGGGGTGGAGCAGTCTGGTAGCTCGTCGGGCTCATAACCCGAAGGTCAGAGGTTCAAATCCTCTCCCCGCCACCAAATCCAAGCTCCTGAAGTCCAACGACTTCGGGAGTTTCTTTTTGTCCATGAATAATTAGCTTTCTAACAAAACTTATCATAACTGGGTTCTCGAAAAAGAAGATGGATAGGGTTCGCATCACTTAATTGGGGATAACAGAGGATTGCTGAGACTTGACTATCCCTTCAAGCATATGCCTGGAGATCAGTTGGGACGATTCGACTTTTTGTTCCCAGATTAGTCTTCCTTTGTAAATCAATCTTACATTAGGCCATCCGGTAATATTGAAATGCTTGTAGGCTTTTCCACTCTCTTTAATCATTGGGAAAGTAATACTATTCCTTCTAATAAACTCTTCGCATTTTTCTCTGGTACTTGTCTGTGTGATCTGTGTTACTCCAACCATGTCAATTCCATAATTGTGATACTGTCTATACAGGTTCTCCAGCTTTCCTACTCTTGCATCACAGAAAGGACACCACGCCTCCCAGAACATTATCAGCAGAACGTCACTCTTATCAGGGTCCAGGTTTCCTTGAATATCATATTCCTTATCCAAGGTTGGATAGGTGGGGAAATCTCCATACAACTCGGTAGCTTCAGCAAGTTTTCCCTGGGCTATTAAGGCCGCAGCCAGATGGCTTTTGCTGCTTTCGGTGGGCCAACCATCCTCAATTCTTGTTCTTGCAAATTCCAAAGCCGTTCGCGCTACCTCTTCAGCCTCGGCAAAGCTCCCGCTTTGGAGTAAGAACCATGACAGGTCTCGATCGATTTCATTCCCTAATTCCAAATTATCTGAATGATCACTGAGGTACAGCGCCCGTGTGTCTTGCACCACTTTCAATGCTTCAGAAATCCTACCAGCTCTCTCCATGCCATAAGCTAAACTCAACTTGGAATTGAGAGTGTTTACACTCTTAACCCCATAATTAGCGATATCTATCCTGCAGATCTCTTTGCAGACAGCAAGGTCATTCTTATGTCCCCCTGTCACACTGTTTAGCAATCTCAGTTGTAAGAGCGTTTCTCTAGTTTTGGGATGCCTTTCACCCAGCGTCTCTTTCCTTAACGATAGAGCGAGATTCAGGTGCTCACGAGCCTCACTGTATTTTTCACACCACGAGTAGCCTGTACCAAGAGAGTGACTTATATCTGATTCGACTTCAGGATTGTCAGGGAAAGCACCGTCAAGTGACTTTGATGCCTCGTCCAACATACGACTTATAGGAACCGGCTTACCATATCCGTATGGGACTGCAGTTTCAAATAGATTGGTTAAGAATCCATTGGCTCTCTTTGCTTTTTCCGATTCCTCAGATACCCGAACGAGAAGAGTGGTGGACACAATTGAACCGGCGATTAACAACACCAAGGCCGAAGCAAACGATCCTACCAGCAACTTGTTTTTGCGCGTGAAGACTCTCATCTGGTAGGCCAGACTCGGCGAACGAGCGACGATAGCATCTCCTGATAGATACCTGCTAATGTCTTGATGTAACCCGTAGGCTGTCTGGTAACGCATTTCCCGTTCTTTTCTCAAGCACTTTTGCAAGATGATGTCGACTTCGGCGGCTACCTTTACGCCACTCTTGTTCAAGCCATTCGGCGCTTTTTCCCGAACAATGCTGGCAATTTCATACACCTTTTTGGCCTTCAAATCATAGGGCAGGGTCCCCGACAATAATTCATGAAGGACAACGCCGAGGGAATAAACATCACTCCTCGTATCAAGATCACTTGAATCAGCCTCAAATTGTTCCGGACTCATATACTGAAGTGATCCAATTATCTGTCCCACCTCAGTCTGCACATTTGTCTGACGTAAGTCTGAATCTGTTGCTCGAGCCAGACCAAAGTCAATGACCCGGATTCTATTATGAGAATCTACTAGGATGTTATCTGGCTTCAGGTCACGATGCACCACTCCCTTCTGGTGACCAGAATTCACTGCGTCACACACCTGCAGGAATAATTCGAGCCGCTCATCCACCGAAAGTTTCTTCAGTTTAGCGTATTCTGTTATCGTCCTGGCGTTGGGAATGTACTCCATCGCAAAATACGGTACCTCGGTACCGTGATCATCGTAGGTGCCAGCTTCGTAGATCTCAGCTATTCCCGGATGGCGCAGTCTCGCCAGCATCTGAGCTTCATACTCTAGACGGCTGACAGCTGTCTCAGATGCATCGCCCCCCTTAATCACTTTGATCGCCACTGGCCGACGAGGGTTTTCCTGTAATGCTTCAAAAACAGTACCCATGCCACCAGAAGCAATGACGCGTCTTATGATATACTGACCGATTTTCTTTGGATGATGCGGATCCAGTTTGTCACTCATAAGAGAGGAAGCAACGGTTTTGGTCACATCGTCAATGTGAGAATCCAATTCCTGATCTGATTGTTTCTTGTCTGGATTATCTTTGGGATCAGTCAATTCTATGTCCATAATCAACGGGTTGAGATTGTAACTCTCACTCAAAATATAAAGTACGACTTGAATATGGATAACGCAAGTCTATTATATGATATTTAACATACACCTCTTTCTAACAGCTTTCTAACAAAACGAGCAAGAACACCGGGCAATAAGAAGAAACACCAGACACTGTGTTTCCCGTACGTAATTGCTATTACTACGGGATAGTGTCTGGTGCTTTCTACTGTTTGGATTTCTGTACAGGCTCATAACCCGAAGCACACATAGTGTGGTTATCAGAGGATCAAATCCTCTCCCCGCCACCAAATTATCCCCTTGAAGCCCAACAGCTTCGAGGGTTTTCTTTTGATTCGGGATTCCTTCGGATGCCGTTTGTCAAGTAGTCGCAAAGAGAAGCGGGCTTTTTTGCTGGCTTTGTCTATTTGCCATATTAAGTGACACACTAATCATTTCGCCCAATATTGAGACACTTACTTAGCCATTTTCGTCTTGTTGCTTCAGATGACATTTTTACAGAGCCAAAATATGTTTTCGATACAGGTTTTATTCCACAAAAGTGAAACATGTCTTTCATCATTTTATACCCCGGATCGCCTACAATCCACTTATAGATAATAGGGGGAGTATCCATTGTACTTATAATTCTAGCGGATTTCCCCTTAAGTAATTTGTCCCAGGCAACAACATGTTTGCTTTTCTTAAATTTATACGCAAAACCGGGAAGCATGGTTCTTTCTATAAATGCTTTTAGCAAAGCAGTTGGAGTTGCCCACCATGTAGGATAAATGAAGACCAAATGATTAGCCCATTTTATTTGCTCTTGAGACTTTAAGATATCTGGCTCAATATATTGCTCTTTTGAATATCCATTTTTGAGAAATGGGGCAAAGTCAAGTTCGCCAACATTAATTCTTTTTATTTCATTCCCGGAATCTTTGGCTCCCTCACAATATTTATCTGCCAGACATGCAGAAAAGCTCTCGCTTGAAGGATGCCCGAGTATGACGAGTGTTTTCTTCATGTATGTTTCCTTTAATTACATAACGATTGATTACTCTGATGCCTACTTGCAGGAATCACCTGCAAAGATTTGTTAGTTATTTAAAATAAGCTTAGTTTGCATCTTCCAAAAATTGATAAAAAATAATGTTTCCACTATCAGACAATACACTTTGATTACGATTTCTATTATTCCTAAGGGACGATTTATTTCATTTTTTGTTCTAGTTGTGTAATAATAGAATCGATGAATCGTATTTCGTTTTTAATAAGAGATAATGGGTGCTTAAACACCAAAATAGCAGAGAACGGCAGATTCATAGTCCCCTCATTCTTTAATTTTTCTTTAATAAATACCTGCCTCTTAATTAACTCTGTTTTACGATTTCCAAGCGCGAATATAGCATCCTTAAAATCGACAAAACATAATCCGGCAAGACCAAGATCAAAGCGATAATCTCGTTCATTTGTATTTGATAATGCAAATAATATTTCATCTTTTAATGTCTTGTTTCCTCTTTTATTTAGTTTAAATAATCGAGGTACCGGTCCTTTTCCAGTTTTATTTTTTTTCAGGATCGAAGTAACAAGATGTTTATTTTCTAATTTTACAAGTCCTTTATAAATTGAAGTGGTACCAATATCTGCCCAATTTCTATAACATCTTTCAATTACAATTTGATTGATTTCATAACCAGAGATTTCTTCTTTCTCACCAATGATTTGAAGTAATGTTAATTCAACATTTGTAATTTGGCTATCCGTATTTTTATATATCATATATACAATATAACACTACTGTAATATATAATCAAGAGAAACATTTGACATACACCTCTTCCTAACAGTTTTCTAACAGAACGAGCAAGAACAGTAGATAATAAGAGGGAATACCAGACACTGTGTTTCCCGTAAATAATTGCTATTACTACAGGTTAGTGTCTGGTGCTTGCTGTTGTTCGGACAATTGAACAGGCCCATAACCCGAAGCACACATAGTGTGGTTGTCAGAGGTTCAAATCTCCTCCCCGCTACCAAATTTAAGCTCCTGAAGTCCAATTACTTCGGGAGTTTCCTTTTGAGCGGGACTTCCTTCAGATGCCGGGTTTTCTGACAATTACATGAGAGTGGCAGAACCGCAAAGGGGTTCTGCCCTACGTCAACTACCAACAAGTTGTTAAAGACCAATCTTCCTCAGCAACTCCACATACCGCGTGTTCGACAAGATAGGATCGAAGAAGGGACCTGTTCCTATAAACACCAGCATGGGATTCCTCTCCACGTAGGCTTTCTCGAGCAAATCAAACGCCTCATCCATCCTGCCAAGGCCCAGGAGGACGTTGGCTTGGTGAACTGGGGAAACGTACCGCTTTTTCGCCAGCTCGTTCAGAATGTCAAGTGTTCTCAAGGCATCTTCTTCTTGACCACACACACCGCAGGCAAACCCGAAATACCCGAGCGAGTAAGCGTGTTCTACAGCAGACGCTTCGACCCTACGTATGGTCTTGACCACGCTCTCACACATACCGTTAGCAACATAAGCTAGAACGATCCACGTGTTTGCCAGCAGGAAGTTAGGATCCAAATCCAGTGTTTTCTGCTGGTTCTTGATGCTCTCCTCGTACCGGCGAGCAAAATAGTATGCAACCCCTACGACCGCGTTTATGATGAGCGACAGCGGATCCAGAACCCGAGCGCGCTCCGTCTCAGCGATCGCTTCGTCGAACCTGCCCATAGCGATGAGATAGACCCCGTACCACTCATGAGCCGTTGCGTAGTTTGGATTAAGCTCGATAGCGCGCTTGAATTCACTTTCTGCCGCGGACCAGTCCCACTCATGAAAAGTGTAGAACCAAGCCAGCGACGCGTGGGCCTCCCCCAACTTGTCATCAATCTCCAACGCCTTTTTTGCCGCGGTAAATGCCCTCGGGAAGGCCTCTTTGGGCGGGAAAAAGCCAAAAAAACCGGAGATGTTGTACGTATCGGCAACACCTACATGGGCTAGCGCATAATCGGGATCTTTCTCGATCGCCTGGTGAAAATGTTCCATGGCCAGCTTCATACCGCCTTCGAGCCGCCGATTCCAGAAATACAGGCCCTTGAGATAGAGATTATGGGCTTCCTGGTCATCGGTGTGCCGTTTTATGAGCGCACTTCTCTCCTCCCCGAGGAGTCTGACTTTGAGTTTATCCACAATCGCCAATGAGATTTCGTCCTGGATCGCAAAAACATCGTCAAGGGTGCGATCGTATTTTTCGGACCAGAGATGGAAGCCGTCTTTAACACTGACTAATTGTGCGGTTATGCGAAGACGGTTTCCTGCCTTCCGTACACTACCTTCTAGTACGGTTGTGACACCCAATTCTCGTCCTATGGTTGGAATATCGCGATCGGGTTGCTTGAACTGGAACGCCGACGTCCTGGCGGCTACCTTCAGTCCACTAAGTTGCGTCAGACCGTTGATCAGCTCTTCGGCGATACCGTCGCAGAAGTATTCCTGGTCTTTCTCGGGACTCATATCGACAAACGGCAGCACTGCTATCGATTGGTGCTGCTTTGTTGCTGATGTAGAACTACTCCCCTTGATGGAGACGCGCTTAATGTCGCTGGCCAAATCAGCAGCAGACTGGTAACGGGTCTCAACGTGCTTCTCAAGAACTCTCTCGATTACTCCCTGCAAGCCCTCAGGAATGTCAGAACGGTACCGCGCGAGCGGGTGTACCATATCATCGCAGACGGCCTTGAGAGTCGCGGCTTCAATGTCTCGCTTGAATGGATTCTGTTTGGTGATTAGCTCATATAGGACAACCCCAAGAGAGAAAAGATCGGAACGATGATCGATCTCTTTGCCCTGAACTTGCTCCGGGGACATATAGCCAATGGTTCCGAGAGTTGACCCTGTCTTAGTCAGCTGATCAGACCCCACGACAGAAGCCAGACCGAAATCGACGATTTTTGCCCTGCCATGTGAATCAATGAGGATGTTTGAGAGCTTGATGTCCCTGTGGGTGACACCTTTTTCGTGTGCATCCTGCAATCCTTCACATATCTGAATGCCCAGATCGAGTATCCGCTCTATAGGCAGGTCTTCATCTGACGAGAACTCTCTTACAGACTGCCCCTCGACATGCTCCATCGCAAAGAAAGGTCGTCCATTATGCTCGGCGACTTCAAAAATGGTGACGATGTTCGGATGATTCAACTTGGCTACCGCTTGTGCTTCTCGCTTAAAACGGGCACGGCAATCTTCATCCTGACAGAGGTGCGACGACAGGAACTTAAGTGCTACCTTACGATCAAGCTCAGTATCCTCAGCCAAGTACACTTCCCCCATACCACCGGCACCGATCTTCTCAATTATCTTGTAGTGCGAAACGTCGGTGCCTTTGGTCAGGGCAACGAAGGACTGGGTCCGATCATCATGTGATTCATCTGCCGCCATGGACAAATTGCCTCGTATCCTCTGTCACTTCACACTATCACCTTATGACTACAAGATAGAGATTTCAAATCTCAAGCGCAAATTCCATCTTGACTTCGCTCCAGCGATAACGTAAATCTTTCTCTGCAAACCACAAGTTTACCACGGTTTTGGCTCCTTTGGTTTGGCTCTAAAGACTCATAGTCAAACGCGTTATTATTCCATTTCAACAATTTACACAACTTAAGATACACTACCCACGTCAACTGAAGTTTGCATATATGAACGCTTGCACATATATTGGATGCCAATCGCAAGTCAGCGTTCGGTCGGGTCACAGGAATGGGGTTCCGGCTAACAGGAATTTGTAATCGGGTAATGCCATGGAACAAGCTCTTCAAATAAGTGGTCTTAGAAAAGTATTCAGGACAAAAGTAAAGACATCGGGGCTGGCGGCCGCTATGAAGAGTCTGGTCAGCCCAACCTATCGGAACACAACAGCCGTTGACAACATTTCATTCTCCGTTGACAGGGGTGAAATTCTCGCCTTCGTAGGTCCCAACGGTGCTGGGAAATCCACAACTATCAAGATTGTTACCGGCATTATGTTTCCCGATTCCGGCGATGTTACCGTGCTGGGTTTGAATCCACACCGGGAAAGGAAACAGCTATCATACAGGATAGGGACGGTGTTCGGTCAGAAATCACAGCTCTGGTATCACCTGCCGCCGATAGATTCCTTTCATCTCCTTGCGGATATCTATGATCTTGATCGCACAGAATCTGCAAAGCGTATTGATTTCCTGACCGAGGTTTTTCAAATCGGCGATTACCTGCGCGTACCGGTGAGGAAGCTATCCCTCGGAGAACGTATCCGATGCGAGATCGCCGCCTCACTCATTCACAAACCGGAGATCCTGTTTCTTGATGAACCGACTATCGGACTTGACGTGATCGTTAAGCAACGTATCAGACAATTGATTCGCACCATCAACGCCGAAGATCGGACTACTATCTTCCTTACCTCGCACGACACCGGAGATATAGGCAGTATCTGCAAACGTGCCATAGTAATTAACCACGGTCGCATCGTCTGGGATGATTCGGTCAACAGAATGAAATATTCGTTTTTTCGGAAGAAGACTATCGCCCTGAGGCTTGAGTCCCCTTTGAAATTGGTCATGGATGGTGTGGAGATCCTCAAGAAGAATGATCGTTCGGCCAAACTTGAGATCAATCTTGATCGGGTGGAACTATCGTGTGTCATCGAGGCGATCATGCAAAATAATCGCATCAAAGACATGACCGTTACCAATCCACCTCTTGATGATGTCATTGCCATGATATACTCGCAGGAAACGCCGTGAAGTACCTCAGGATATTGACTATTTCAGGCCGTGAACAGATTGCGTATCTTCCCGCTTTCTTATTGCGCAACGTGTTCTTCGTTGTACTCATGTTCATTTTCTATTCCCTGTGGAAAGCGATCTACCAGGATCACACTTCACTCGAGGGATATACGATGATCCAGATGGTTTGGTATCTTACTTTCGCTGAGGCTATCGAGCTTTCACGATCAGGAATTATGAACCAGATTCAGCGGGAAGTTAAAGACGGAACTGTTGTCTATGGTTTGGCTCGTCCGTACTCCTATGTATTGTTTAAAGTCTCACGCGGCATGGGGGAAAGTCTGATCAGAAGCCTGCCAATTCTCGTACTGGGATTCGTCATTGCCTATCTGTTTGTCGGGCCTCTTGACGGCTATCTGACAGCGCTGCCTTTTGGTCTGACACTGATTGCAGGGGGAATATTACTGAACGTCCTGTGGCAGGTGAACATCGGATTGCTTTCGTTTTGGTTTGAAGAGGTCGGTCCTTTCTTCTGGATTCTGACCAAACTGGCATTTATCGTTGGCGGAGTATTTTTCCCGATTGATCTCTATCCGGAATGGCTGGCCGGAATTGTGCGCTACTTGCCTTTCGCATTCTCCGCCTACTGGCCAGCGCGGACAATGGTCCGGTTTGATATGGATGTCTTTCTGATTGGGCTTTCAGGATTTGCGATCTATGCCACCATACTGTTTATGTGTTGCGCCATGACCTTTGCGATTGCTCGCAGGAGGGTACATGTCCAGGGTGGATAATACACATTCGGGAGATTCATCGCTTGCCAGATCGGTCAGGTTGTTTGGCCGCTATCAGGCGACCAACTTGTCGGCAGGGATCGAGTATCGCGCCGCCTTCCTGACCCAGGTCTTCGCAATGATTGTCAACAACTCCGCCTTTATTATATTCTGGCTGATTCTATTTGACCGCGTTGGTACGATCAAAGGCTATGACTTCACAGCTGTCATGTTTCTCTGGGCGCTGGCAGCAACCGGTTTTGGAATTGCAGCCGTATTTTTCGGTAATTCATCGCATCTATCTCAAATCATCTACAATGGCGAACTCGACGTTTACCTATTGCAGCCCAAACCTGTTCTCCTCAATGTCCTGATCTCGCGTTCACATGTTTCCGGATGGGGAGATCTAGCCTATGGGCTTATCCTCTTTTTTGCCACCCAACCTATCAGCATAGGTGGTCTGTTGTTGTTCATGTTATTCAGCATCATGTTCGCAGCGATATTGATATCTTTGAGGGTATTGTATCACAGCATGACTTTCTTTCTTGGAAATGCCGAGGAATTGGCCACCAGGGCTTCCGATATGGTAATCAGCTTCGCATTGTATCCGGGGACGTTGTTTGATGGTCCGGTGGTTCTTTTGTTATATAGCCTGGTTCCGGCGGCACTTGCGGCTTGGATTCCGTTTGAGATATTTCAGTCCTTTGATGCCAACCAGCTTGCAATCCTAATCTGCGCCGATCTGCTGGTTGTCGGAATCGCCTACGGCGTGTTCTGTCTGGGATTACGATCATATGAGTCAGGGAACCGGATGGGGGTGCGTCTGTAGGAATCTCGCTCTTGAGGTAGAACGTCGGGGCAGACCTGCTTTCCGTGTATCCTCAGCCGTATATGTATCAGAGGTTTATGGTAGATGGATAATATCTACAAATGTCTGTTCTTTGTCCTTGACAATTACTGATTTAACAGTTAATTGTCTCGACTGCAGAAATACTTTCACACACATAACTTGACACATTAGAGAGAATTACTTGAACTTAGACCAACTATTACATGACACTGCTTTAGATAGACATAGAAGAAGCAACAAAACGACCAGACGATCCAGTAGCGGATTTGATAATTTGGATATTATCCCGAGCTTAATAAAGGGGATCAAACAACTTAACTTTGAGAACCCAACTCCCGTTCAGAAAGAAGCGATACCGGCAGGTATTCAAGGAAATGATATTCTCACCGTTGCACAGACTGGTTCCGGCAAAACTCTGGCATTTGGGATTCCAATGTTACAGCGTTTGTCACAAATGAAAAGAGGCACCGGACTTGTGGTAGTCCCGACTCGTGAACTGGCCATTCAGGTGGATGAGCAACTTCAAGCTCTTAGTCGCTTAGTACGTTTGCGTTCGGCAGTTTTGATCGGGGGAGCCTCAATGTCTTTGCAGTTGAATGCTCTCCAAAAAAAACCTCGCTTGATTATAGCGACTCCTGGAAGACTTATGGATCATATTGCAAGGAAAAGCGTCGACCTTTCTAATACAAAGGTTCTGATATTGGATGAGGCCGACCGGATGCTCGATATGGGGTTTGCTCCTGATATCAAGAAAATAGTGAAGTCAATTCCTGGCAAACGTCAAACAATGCTGTTTTCAGCAACTATGCCAAAAGCAATTGAAGCTATTGCTGATAAGTTCATGGAAGATCCGACCCGTATTGAGATCAGTCGTTCCGGCGCCACCCCTGTTGAGGTTAGCCATGAAATGTTTGTCATAAATAAGCGAGACAAGAGCCGGCTTTTGGCCTTCCAGCTCAAGCAGTGTTCCGGCCCGGTACTTGTATTTACGAAAACCAAATGGATGGCTCGCAAATTGACGACTAAAGTAAATAATATGGGGTTTGCCGCGGCTGAAATTCATTCCAACCGAAGTCAGGGACAAAGGCAAACGGCCTTAGAAGGATTCAAGCGGGGAAGATATCAGGTACTCATAGCAACTGATATTGCCGCCCGTGGAATCGACGTCTCAGGGATCGAACTGGTGGTCAACTACGATATGCCGGCTAACTCAGAAGATTACGTTCATCGTATCGGCCGCACCGGTCGGGCCGGGAAAACCGGCCACGCCATTTCTTATGCTACTACCGATCAAAAGGGGTCTATCGGAAGTATCGAAAGATTCATGAATACCAAACTGGCTATCTCGGCTCTTCCGACCCTGCCTTCCGAGAAGCTCCTTATGAGAAAAGCCGATCAATCGAACTTGAGAAACGAGTCTGCAGGAGATGATAAGCCTTTAAAACGAAAAGCTTCCAAAAAGCGTTTATCAAAACGTCAGGACTTCAAGAAGCGTATTTCCAGGAAATCCGCTGTTAAGCGGATTGAATTAAAACAGAATAGCTTCAAGAGAAAAGATCCGAATCGAAAGTATGCATCATCACGCAACTCGGACGGACAGGATCGACAATGACTGATATAGCTCATATCCGAAATCTTGCTATTGTGGCTCATATTGACCACGGCAAAACGACTCTCATAGACTCTGTGTTCAAAGCAACACAGACCTTCCGGGCAAATCAGGAAGTGGCCGAACGGCTAATGGACAACAACGCAATAGAACGTGAACGTGGGATAACTATTCGTTCCAAGCACTGCACTGTATCGTGGAATGATTACTTGATAAATATCATTGATACTCCCGGTCACGCCGATTTCTCCGGCGAAGTTGAACGGGTACTCTCAATGGTAGACTCGGTTTTGTTGTTGGTTGATGCCAACGAAGGGCCGATGCCGCAGACCCGTTATGTGCTTATGCGTGCCCTGAAATTGGGTCTTCGCCCGATTGTCATTATCAATAAAGTAGACCGCCCGAACGCCCGTCCGGATTATGCCCTGGACAAGACCTTTGACCTCTTCATAGAACTGGGCGCTACCGATGAGCAGGCTAATTTTCCGGTACTCTATGGTTCCGGTCTTAACGGCTGGTTTGTCAATGATCTGGGTAAGGAAGAACAAAAGGGAATGGCTTCCCTGTTTCAGACAATCATTGACGAGGTCCCTGCTCCCGGGGGCAATCAGGATGGTGATTTCCTGATGCAGGTCAGCTCTCTTGATTGGAGTGACTATATCGGTCAAATCGGTTGTGGTCGGGTTCTTCGGGGTACTCTGAGGAAAGGTGAGGATTTCACACGCATAGCAACCAAGCTGAAAGATCCACTTCGTCAGGATGAAGGCTGGGAGTTGGTTTCTTCTTCAAGAGCAAAAGGTATCCACATGTGGATTACTCGCGGTCTGACACGGGTCGAGACCGACAAAATCTCCGCTGGCGATATCGTTTGGCTGGCCGGACCTCCCGAGATTGGGATTGGCGATACATTCTGCAAGAGTGAAGATACGAAGGAAGCATTAAGGCCTCTTGAGATCGAACAACCTACTCTATCTGTGTTTTTCTTAGTCAACAACGGACCGTTCTCAGGACAGGATGGCACAGCGATTATGCTCCGGCAGTTGAAAGAACGACTCGCAAGAGAACTGCGTGTAAATGTTGCTCTTCGAGTGGAAGATATCGGTCGGCCGGATGGTGTAAAAGTTTCAGGGCGCGGCGAACTTCATCTGGCTATCCTGATTGAAGAAATGCGACGTGAAGGACTTGAGCTTTGTATCTCTCGTCCGGAAGTAATCACGCGTCTTGACGAAAACGGTCATGTCCTGGAACCGATAGAACAGCTAATGATAGATGTTCCTGAACAGCACCAGGGCATTATCATTGAGAAGCTTGCCCGACGTAGAGGCGAGTTGGTTTCGGTTGAGAATGGTAGTACAGGTACGATTCGTATCGAGTTTGAAATCCCCACCCGCGGGTTGATCGGATACAGATCGGAGTTTCTAACCGACACGCGTGGTCTTGGAATCATGGCCTCCCGTTTTGTTGGCTACGGTTCGTGGCGTGGGAATATTGTATCAAGAACCAAAGGTTCTGTTATCAGTATCGAAACAGGTTCCGCTACCGCGTATGCCCTGGAAGGGCTTCAGGAGCGGTCTGTCATCTTTGTCGAACCGACCGAAAAGGTCTATACCGGCCAGATCGTCGGCGAAAACGCAAGAACAATGGATATGACCTGTAACCCAACCAAACGGAAACATCTGACCAACCATAGATCATCTACTAAAGATATGGGCGTTAAAGTTGATGCTCCCCGGAAAATGACACTGGAGCAGGCGATGGAATGGATCAGGGACGACGAACTGGTCGAAGTCACTCCCAAGTCTATTCGAATCAGGAAAGCGATTCTGGATGGCGATGACCGAAGGCGGGCCAGCAAAAAGCTGCTCGGTTTGGACGAAAGCGAAAATGGTTTGCAATTGAGACCTTCCGCATAGACGCCTGGCTAGTCATATCTAAGTCTTGTCTTGACTGGATCAAAAAACTCGACCTACAGAGCATAGTAAAAAATATCGGATGATGTCCGTTTTGTCACCCTTCGGGTTTCTCGCCGGTGATCGCTTCGATTTCTTTGAGCAGTTCCCGTTCGAGTTCGGTTTCGCTGACAGTGCGGACGATCTCACCCTGCTTGATCACAATCCCTTTTCCATCACCACCAGCGATGCCAACATCAGCTGTTTTTGCCTCGCCGGGACCATTTACCACGCAACCCATTACAGCCACTTTGAGGTGGGCTTTGATGTTCCTGGTCTTCCGCTCGATTGATTCAGCGATGGGGATCATATCTATCTGACAACGCCCACACGTAGGACAGGCGATGACCTCGACGCCATCAGTTTTCAGGGCACAGGATGTGAGAATCTGTTTAGCTACTCTCACCTCATGGATCGGATCGGCAGACAATGACACCCGCAGGGTGTCGCCGATGCCAGTCAGAAGAATGGCACCAATACCTACGGCTGATTTGACGGTACCAGTCTCAAGCGTCCCGGCTTCGGTGATACCGATATGCAGGGGATAGTCGCACCGCTGTGCAAGCAGATGATACGCCCAGAAAGCGGTGGTAGTGTCAGTCGATTTGACGGAGATGACGATGTCTTGGAAATCCATGTTCTCAAGTACGGCAATTTCTCGCATAGCCGCCTCGGCGAACGCTTCGGGATCATTGTGACCAAACTGCTCCAGCAGGTCTTTGGGAAGCGATCCGGAGTTGACGCCGATCCGAATCGGCACGCCAGCGTCTTTGGCGGCCTGGGTCACTTCGCGCACCTTCCACTCAGCACCAATATTTCCGGGATTGATACGAACCTTGTCGAATCCGGCTTCTATGGCTTTGAGCGCCAGCGTGTGCTGGAAGTGGATATCTGCAACTAAAGGTCCATCAATCTGTTCTCTGATATCTTTGAGGCAATCGGCGGCATCATCATTGATAACTGACATCCGTACAATGTCGCACCCAGCCTCGAAGAGTTCCCGAGTTTGCCGAACCGTCGCTTCAACATCTCGCGTGTCGGTGGTTGTCATGGACTGGATTGCAATCGGGAAACCACCACCGATGATAATATCACCGATCTTGACTGTCCGGCTCTTACGCCGCTGTATGGGGTATTTCAGTTCCATCGCATATCACCTTGACCAGTACACATTGGATCAATAGTTTACGCAATAGTAGACATGGCGGCAACCGGAAGTTATCACCGAAGAAGAAAGGAGCCGGTTTGATCTGGGTTAAGCGATTCCTGCCACTTGTCATTCTGATCGCGGCGTGGTTTGGTATTGATCACTACCGCAACAAACAAGCGGACGAATATGATCGGCTATCTCGGGAACAGGCACTGATCACGGCTCGGGTCTGGTACCTCAGCGCCCGGTTTCGTGAGGAACCTCAGACTTTTCTAATCCTGCGTGATTCTCTCCTTGTCGAATCGGGGGTTACGACGGAACAGATGCACAAGTATCTTGAATTGTACAATGATCGGCCTGAGAAATACGAGCAGTTCACGCGCTTGGTTAGCTACTATGTTGATTCGTTGTGCGAGTTAGGACATAAGTATCAGGGAAACCGCGACGAACAGCCGGACTCATTGGAAGTTGTACAGCCTGTCACTCAGGAGCCGTAAAGGCATCAGGGAAATGTTCCAGTTGGCCTTTGGTGAATGTGACAACATCGAACCGAAAGTCGTGCTGATGGATTTCTTCGTCTACGAGGTACCGTTGGGCGGCGCGAACGATATTGTAGACCTTGCGCTTATCAACGCGCTCGACTGGGTGTCCGAATTTTCTTGATGAGGTTGATTTCACTTCGACAAAGACAATCAGGCTATCCTTGCTGACAATCAAGTCTATTTCGCGGGGGCCATCATGCCAGTTACGCTCCAGGATTTCAAAACCCTGATCCTGAAAGAACCGAGCGGCCAGCTTCTCAAATGAGCGGCCGGTTTGCACGCGATTTGTGCCATCGGAAGGATCATCTTTAGACGAGAGCATACTCTTTCAAGAGATCCGCCACTGGCTTAAAGGATTTGCGGTGAATCTCGGTCGGGCCGTACATCTTCAACTCTTTGAGATGAGCCGGGGTCGGGTAGCCTTTGTGCTTAGAGAATGAGAAGGACGGATATAGAGGTTGCATCCGGTCCATAATACGGTCTCGCGTTACTTTGGCAACAATTGAAGCAGCTGAAATACACGGACATCGAGCATCACCAGCCACAACCGCAAACTGCGGAAGAGTGATATTCGGGACAGTGAATTTGCCATCGACCAGAACGAAGTCTGGGGATTGGTTGAGGTCCGACACGGCTTTACGCATGGCCATAAGCGACGCACGATGAATATTCATTCGATCAACATCTTCATTATCCAGTACACCTACGGCGCAGATCAGCCCGAGATCCACGATTTCGTCAAAGACACGCTCTCTCTGAAGGGGGGTAAGTTTCTTGGAATCATCCAGACCGTCTATGTTGGTATTAAACGGAAAAATGACGGCAGCCGCTACAACCGGACCAGCCAAAGGTCCCCGACCGACTTCATCAACACCACAAACAGCGCCATATCCCTTGCGAGCCAGCATCTCTTCGAGATGATCAAGATCGGGCAGAGTCACCATTTTGTCGAGATTCATTGTCATTTGCACCTCATATTTGTAGCGCCAGAGAGCGGCCATTTCAACAAAAAACGCTTCTTTCAGTTCATCGGAGCGGGAAACGTCTTTCATTAGGGCAATCGCTGATCTATATTGTCGGGCGAAATGTTCACAGAATGCACATGGTAGTATGAGCAGGAAAAAACAGAAGTCACTTGATTTCAAGGTTATTGCGGGAGCACTCAAAGGCGCCCGGATTGTCACTCCCGATCTGGGTGTCACTCGCCCACCATTGACGCGTTTGCGACGGGCTATCTTTGATTTCCTGGGGCCGTATCTTGACGATGCCAGTTATCTTGACCTGTTCAGTGGCACCGGCTCGTATCTTTTTGAAGCGGTTTCAAGAGGCGCGTCGCGTGCTGTCGGAGTCGAGCTTGAACCACAACTGGCAGAAGCGATCAATACACAAGCGAAAGAACTCGGTGTCGAGAGCAGTTTGCACTGCTATTGCCAGGATGTTTTTAATGCCATAGAACGCTTTGCCTCGAACGGGACATCGTTTGACATAATTATGATGGCACCGCCGCAATACCAAGGGTTGATCGACCAAGCTCTGACGATATTGAGCGAGCATCCTCTGTCAGCAGAACAGGGAATCATCATTTGTCAACATGATACTTCCGAGACCAAGGATATTGATTTCCAAAACTACCCCATGCTGCAATTGCGCAAGTACGGCAATACGACTTTCTCTGTGCTGGGCATAAAATAGACTGCGTAGATCAGTCTGACGCAACCCGAAGTTAGTGGACAAAACGACTATTCTCTCTATATTAAGTTATGTTGTTAGCTATTGATATTGGCAATACCAATGTTGTCCTGGGAATCCTTGAGGGCAACAAATTGACCGCCAGTTTTCGTCTGGCCACCCGAAGAGATGCTACGGCCGACGAAATCGGCGCAACGCTTCTTAATCTGCTCCAGCGAGACCAGATCGAGGTGAGCAGAATCACACGGGTGATTCTAGGTTCAGTGGTACCACCCCTGACGACCGCCTATGAGCAAGCCTGTGTCAGATATTTCCAACGCGAACCGCTGGTTGTATCACATGAAATTAAGCTACCAATTCGGATTGATATCGACCTGCCCCAACAAATCGGAGCGGATCGTATCGCCAACGCCGCAGCCGGCTATGAACTGTTTGGCGGTCCGGTGATCATTGTCGATTTCGGTACTGCCACGACGTTCGATATTGTCAGCGCTGAAGGAGCCTACATCGGCGGCGTGATCTCTCCCGGACCGGAGACTTCGATGGCCGAACTGGCACGGAAAGCAGCTCGTTTGTTCGATGTACGTATTGAGCGACCGGATAAAGTGGTGGGCAAATCGACTTCGGCGGCTTTGAAGTCGGGCCTATTTTACGGGACGGTCGGACAAGTGGATTTCATTATTGAGCGCATTCTCGATGAATGCAAATTCGAAGGTTGCAAGGTGATCGCGACTGGTGGTCTTGCTCCGGGCATTGAGAAACACTCCCGCCATATCGAACAGGTCATACCTGACCTTACATTGCAGGGATTACGGGTGATTGCAGGGGAGTAAGGGGCATGCCCCAAAAACAATAATCGTTAGTCCTGATCAATCAACTCATAGTAGCGGTGCGCCCAGCGTTCGCGAACGTGATACTTGGCGACATGATCATGGTACTGCCGGCCCAATCGGGCGCCGTCGATCCGACCCTGTTTGAGCTTCAGAATCAATTCGGAGAGCTTATCAGGCTGATCGGCCGGGAACCAGAGCGCGCCACCCGCCTTCTCCAATTCGCTGACCGCTTCGCCACCACGTGACCCAAAAATAATCGGGCGACCTGAAGCCATATACTCAAACAGTTTGGCAGGGAAAGTTCCTCTGGTGATCGGAACCTCTTTGAGACTCTCCACCAGAACATCGCTGGCTTTGAGAAAATACGGGATCGTTTCCAATGACTGAAGTCCAATGAAACAACAATTCTTCAGACCGTAATCCCGTACCATGCCTTCCAGCGCCTGCCGTTTCTGACCATCACCGGCAAACACGAAATATATATCCGGCTGGTCAACCAACTGACGGGCGGCCTCGATAACTGTCTCAAGACTATGTGCCCAGCCCAGGGTACCTGCGTACAGAACCAGGAATTTGTCATCCCAGCCGAACTTCTTACGAATTCCGTTGGAATCAGCAGCCAGGAATTCCTGACCGACACCGGATTTGATCGTTGTTACCTGGTTGGCTGGGATTCCGATATCTGTCATATACTGCGCGATACCATCCGTGACACCGACAATGTGATCGGCTCGACGGTAGATCCAGTGCATAAACTTCTTGAGCACTCTGGTAAACAGCGATGATTTGAGGTTGCCAAACTCCTCGCTGGATTCTGGTTGCAAATCGCGGATCTCAAGGATAAAGCGTGCCCGCCGCAGCTTGCTCACCAGCCAGCCGACGACTGGGGTAGTCACGGGCGGTGATGAAGCCAGGACAACGTCGAACTTGCCCTTGATACGCACACTGTTGAGGAGGGCTGTGAACATAAAAATGATAAAGCCGATCATCCGCTTTCCCGGGTACCGGTTTGAAGCCGGCAGGACGTAGCTGCGATATATCTTGACGCCATCTATTTCTTCGCGGTAGAAGAAGAAACCACGATATTTCTCAGGCACAATACCATCGGGATAGTTGGGAATAGCAGTCAGGACCGAAACATCCATCCCCTTATGTGCAAAGTAGCGGGCAAACTCGCCCAACCGTCTGACAGCGCCTCGTTCCGGCGGAAAATGCTGTGTAATAATCAAAATTCTCATATACTTACCCGTATCAGTCTACAGGTTTTACCTTTTTATTGCAAGGACTTTCTCGTTAACTATCAGTCAGATGAGAGGAGCTGAAAAGTCCTTACTGAAACCCATTTCTGATCATCCAGGGGGGTGATCAGGTCCATTGTCCCAGCCAGGAAACTCTCGGATGGCAGGTAAGGAATGACTTTTTCTTTCACCATCATTACTCGATGGGGAGAGATTTCCTGAGCCACAGTAACGTGAGGAAGAAACTCCTTGAACGGTACCGCAAGACCAAGCTGGGAGTGCAGCCGGTAGTAGAGTGAGATCAAACGGTCGTTACTCTCTACTTTCCAGCATATGATAGGTGATTTTGGATAGAAATCCATTATTGAGTTAAGTTCAATTGGTATTTCCGGTTCGTTTTCGAGCTCTCTTTTGATAATCGCGGTCAGTTCCTCAATCGGATAACTGGACTCAAAGGGAAATACAATGGTAATGTGGGAGGCAATCTGATTGTGAAGTGGGTCAAATTTCTCCCTCAGAGGGATGATTATCCGATCCAATTCCTCAGGCAAGTACGTTACCAGAGCGTACAGATTCTGACGGCGGTTCTCAATATTTTGCCGTTGGTAGAAATTCCGGTACATAGACTTTGTATCCGATCATCTGTAGAAGATAATCTCAATTCTTCTGTTCTTGGCGCGATCAGCCTCGGTCTGATTTGAGGCCACAAAACTAGTTTCTCCTCGACCAAAGACGCGGATTCGTTCTGATGCTACATCCATAGCGACGAGGTAATCCCGAACCCGACGGGCTCTTTTATCCGATAAAGTCTGGTTGGCCGAAGTCAGACCAATGTTGTCGGTGTAGCCGTTTATCTCCAGCTTTATTATTGGTACAAAATTCAGAATACGGGCCAGCTCTCGTAACCGGTCCATATTGTTAGGATCGACCTCGAAGGACCCGGGGGCATAGTCGATGTTCATGATCATCGGCTTGGCGAAAACACTCAGATCAACACAGCCATGCGGGTCAACATCGATCCCGTAAAGAGTGCCGGGACAGTCATCCAGACCGTCGGGGATGCCATCGGCGTCACTGTCGAGCGGACAACCACCTTCATCAACGAAAGCACCGACGGCGTTGTGGGGACATGCGTCACGGTAATCCGGTACACCATCAAAATCAGAGTCCAGTGGGCAGCCGAAAATATCGACTTTATTACGGGCTCTCGGATCGGTACCATCACAATCATCCAGACCGTCGAAGACCCCATCACGATCACTGTCAAGCGGACATCCGTGGCGATCCACAATAACGTCTGTAGGCGTAGCGTGGCAACGGTCATCGGAGTCCGGTATGCCGTCGCCATCGGAATCAGTAGCTGCTTTGGGCTTTTTAGTATTTGTGGGAGCCTCAAGGGACCAGGCTCGTTGCGAAGGCCACCCACGTTGGAAACCGGAGGGACCAAATGAGAATGACAATCCTACAGATGACCCGACCAGCCAACGGTCACGAGCCGAGCTGATTTCGTCGGCAAATTCAGTTCCCGCTCCCGTTAAATAATCCACATGGAGATCGAGATTGAGCGCAAAATGACTCGACAGGGCAATCTCAGTCCCCACCAGACCGGTGACAAACACTTCGGTTGACGAATAATCCACGGTCTCATTTCGTGATCCCGGTACTTCCAGAGTGGTGTCAACTCCAGGATCAGCCATCCTCCAAATCAGCAATCCTCCACCCAGACCAAGCGAGATATTGACTAACCCGCCGGGTGGTAAGAGAATCCGTTTCACTTCAGCCCCGAGGCGGGTCGCCTGGAATCGACGTGAAGATAAGGTGCTATCATTTCTGAAAGAAAAACTGGAGGTGGCGGACAAATCATCATAGAGATCATACCAACCCAGGTTCACATCAAGATCCCAATGTTCTGACACAGCGTAGCCAAGCGACATGCCATAGGCACGTCGCAAAGGGAATTTGTATCCTTCGCCACCCGTAACAGTAGCTACTTCGCCGTGTAATCCCAGGGTGTAACGGAAGTCCGCCGCCTCAGTCGGCATGGCCAGCATGGCGCAAAACACCATAAGGACAGCCGGCGTGATTAATTTGAGCGTAAACTTCTGCATCCGTATGCCTTCTAATACAGTTTTCGGATTTCCGTTCCCTGGTAGTAATGCCGTAAGATATCACCGAACAATTCACCCTGTCGGGCTTTGCCAATCGCTCCACACTGACACATGCCAACACCGTGGCCGTAACCCTGTCCCTGGAAGGTGATATTCTGGATACTGCCCGCCCCGTCACGCGTGATAATGACATCGAATCGATCTGAGGGAAGGATAAGGTCCGGATTGGAAGTACGTCCGATTACCCAACGAATGCGATCTCGGAAGAAACGATAGTTGTCGTTGTCGGTATGGATAGTCAGTTTTGCGATGCGATTGCCGGGGGTACGCTCGCCAATTGTGATATCTCTGATTTCTCCGATCCGCATATCCCGACCTCGATCACTGGCCATATACTGTTCTATCCTGCCGCGTAGTTGTTTTTCGGTGAAGTGTTCTTTCCAGTTGTAGTACTTCGACCATGAACAAGCGCCATCATCGGTAACCGCTTTGAGATACGGAATCGACTTGCGATCCCAGACATGAGCAATATCATCGGTAGCACCACCACAAGTAGAGTGGTAGTAGGCTTCAATCATCTTGTCTTCATACATAATCACATTGCCTGCTGTTTCATCAATAGCTCGATTGGCGACGGAGTTCTCGACCTTAGTGCCTTCGTATACCTGATCATAGATAGAGGCTTTCATGTCATAACGTTCGGACGGATATTGTTGCAAATGAGAAAGAGCGTAAGTACGGGCGGCAACCGCCTGGGCTTTAACTGCCTCCAGCTCATTTTTCGTTCGCTTGCCAATCTCGGGTGGCACAACGCCTCGCAGATAATCTTCCATATAGACGATATTGATAAGCTGTACATTTCGTCCGTAGGGTAGTACTTGCGTGATACCCCGGTATGGTTTGCCGTAGAGGTTGATGTAGTTGCCGGATCCGCGCGGGATGATGTTCACTTCATCGACATTGTCCTGGATCGTTGTCCCCGTATTGCTCACTACCGTCAGAAAACTTCCCTGGCTCCGGACTGTCACTGGACGGCTGGAGTAGTACACAGCCTGTTGTCCACCAGTCAGGCATTCAACGGCGAAAGCTTTCGGGGCCGAGAAGCCGGCTTCTTCCTCGTTCTCCCCCAGAAGGACCCTGACAAATGGAACACGGATGAATGAGCCAGGTTCTTCGTCCTTGAGTCCGGGTACGGTAGCACAACTCCAGACCAAAAGCATAATGCACAGGCCGGTGCCCAGCCGAGCGGCAATTTTCACGAACCATCGCATACGGCTACTACTGCAGTTGTTCTCGTCCATAAAAATCCTTACGCGGGTGGCTGAGCAATATGACCCAGCACCGGCCTCAGAGTTTGAGCCGCTCCGGTTCTAGTGGTCCGGTTTATTGGTTCCGAACGCAAACAAGCCTCACCGATGACGGCATAGGAAGCGGCTTCAACATAATCGCCATCGAGGCCAAGATCATCAATCAAGCCCACCTCAAGGTCGGGCAAGTGCGCATCTAACCTCTCTCGAATGAACATGTTATTTCGTCCACCGCCGGTCAAATACAATTTCGACAACGAAGTATCATCTTCAAGCAATGGTTGCACCGCTTCGGCTATGGTTATCGCCGTAAGTTCGGCGGCGGTAGCAACCAGATCAACGTTACCCAGTCCCAGCTTCCGTCCGTGCTTTATCATCTTGTCGGCCATGTATACACCAAATGTCTCCCGACCGGTCGATTGTGCCTGGCCCTTGAAGAACTCTTCTTTTTGCAGGTATAACATCAGACGTTGGCTTGCGTGACCCTTTCGAGCGAGGCGACCATCGCGATCAAATGGACGATGAAATAACTGTGCCGTCAAGATATCAGACAAACTGTTGCCCGGTCCACAATCACAGGCCATCAATGTAAATCGAGTTTGTCGGCCGGGAAGGTAAAAATAATTCGCCATACCCCCAATATTGACAATCAGTCGGGATTTCTGCGTTCCGAACAATCGTTGTACGGCTCCAGTAGTAATAGGCGCACCCTCGCCCCCAATGGCAATATCAGCCTGTCGAAAATCACCGACCACCGGCAACCCTGTCACAGCGGCGATCTGATCCAGACTGCCAAGCTGCAGAGTGCCGTTGACATGGTATGGGCCGATACGAGTTATCTGGGGAATATGTCGCACGGTCTGGCCGTGAGAAGCAACCAGATGAAGCTTTGTGTTCCGAGCCGCCATGTCGTCACAACAACTTGCAGCCTGCTGCCCATAGAACTGCCCCAGTAGGTTATCCAGAAGGACGACTTCTTCGAGCGTTACAGTTCTGGCATCAGCCAGCTTGAGAACTCGCTCTCTAAGTGTCTTGGAATATGGTACAGTATGGCCGTGTATGAAAGTGGTGCGGAGACCCGTTTGGGATCGAGAGATGCGGACCACTGCCAGATCAAGGCCGTCGGCCGAGGTCCCGGAGTTCAGCCCCAGAACTACGAGACGTCGGCGTTGAAGAAGCCGTTGCATTAACATAGCTATAAAGAATCAGCGCAGGACTGACCTGTCGAGTTTGAACTTAATCCCTGACACCCGGTCGAGCGCCCTCTGGAGACGCTGTTGGCTGATCTCACCGAGACGAACACAATCACAGAAATAGTCATAAGCGCGTGAGGCCAGCATAAAGTCACTACCAAACAGCAGCAGGTCGTGTCCGGCCTGGAAGGCCGCTATGGTGCGTCGACCAACCTCGCCCAGTTCCTGGGCACCAGCCATAGCAAGATCGTCGGTGATGACGGGACCATCGAAATCAAGTGATTTGCGCACGAGCGACTCGATGATACCTCTTGATCCTGTTGCAATAACATCGTCGAACTCGGGCAGCAAGATATGGGTGGTCATAATGAGGTCTGCCCCGGCGGACACACCAGCCGCAAATGGAATCCGCTCCCGGTTGGTCCAGATTAGTTCATCATAATCGGCGGTGGCAGTTTTCTGGTGGGGATCGATACTACTGGCACCTAACCCTGGAAAATGCTTTAGACAACTGAGTACACCAGCCGTTCGTGAAGCCTCTACTGCGGCCACCACAAAAGGTTTAACCACTTCTGGTGTAGTGCCAAAACAGCGCCCGTCGCAACAGTTATTCTCAGGATTGAGAAAAACATCACAGACCGGAGCGAGATTCAGGTTGATACCCAACGACTCCAGAACCAGCACTGAACGCTCATATTCTTCACGGAAACGCTCGACATTGCCGTCCTGCCCATACTCCCAGGCGGATCGGATCTCAACCGGGGCACCTCTCAGACGGCAAACACGCCCACCTTCCTGATCGATCGCAATGAATGGTGTGTTATCTCCGCAGACGTCTCGTATGAGCTTGACGTTCTCTCGCGTTTTCTTCAAAGATGGACAGTTCTCCTCAAATAGGATCACACCACCAATACGTCTCTCTTCGAGAAACCGAAGAAATGAAGAGGGCGGCTCCTTACCGGGAAATCCCACGATGAACAATTGACCAATACGTTTCAGATAATCTGACATATTCTTATCCCCTGCACCGGATTGCGGTCGCAAACATTAGATATCGTGAACCAAAAACACTTTTTACAATACACATACGAGATTTCTTCCTTCATCCTTGGCCTGATAAAGAGCACGATCTGCCGCCGACACCAACTCTTCCTGTGGACGACCGTTCTCAGGAAAAGAACTAACGCCTACCGAGACCGTAATTCGCAACTGTTCCTCGGCGGCACTGATCACCGATTCCATAACATTGCTTCGGATACGCTCACCGATAACAGTTGCTTCCTCCTGTCCGGTCTGGGGCAGGATGACGACAAATTCCTCACCACCGTAACGGGAGAAAATATCAACATCACGAATACTGCCCTGGATGATTCTGGCCAGATGACTGAGCATCTGATTGCCGATCTCATGACCATAAGTATCGTTGAATTTCTTGAACCAGTCAATGTCTATCATTATCAGGGACAGCGCCACTCCATAGCGACTGGCCCGTCGTTTTTCTTCCTCGAACTTACGGATGAAATAGCGGTAGTTGTAGGCACCGGTGAGATCGTCGATAATGGTCAATGCTTCGGTCTGTTTGTGCAGCTCGGCGTTCTCCAGAGCCATAGCGGCCGAACGGGCCACCATTGAAAGAGTTTGCAGGTCTCGCTCGGTGAACGCCTTGGCATGGTTGGATTCAACGATTACTACTCCATTAATCACACCATGCGAATTCATGGGAACTATCATCGCGGATTGCGTTTCCCCAACCAGAGGCACAAAGTCGTCACGACTTCGGGTATCAAGGATTCGCACCGGCTCATCAAGTTTTGAGACCATCTTGGCCAAGGAGAATTTCTCTGTATCGACGGTTTTCATATGGTAATTTGCGTTTCCGTTCACCGACCGCACGCGGTATACGAATTGGTCGCTCTTGTCGCGAAAGATTATTGAATGGTCCGGATAATCCAGAATGGAACCAAGAATACTTGTGGTTTCCCTAACAACATCATCTGGTTCAAGAATAGTTGACAGGTTCCGCATATTGGCGTACACCATCTCCATCTGTCCCTGAGAGCGCTCTAACTCTGAAGTACGCATATTGAGCGTGTCGAACAAGTGAAGCAATCTCTTTTCAGATCGCCTCATGTATTTTGAGATATAGGAAATGGCTAAGAAAGAGACCAGGAATAGCCCTGTCCGAAGTGAGACATCATACAGTGTGGCAAGGCTCAGGGATGTTTGGATCGACAGCAGGTAGACACCAATTATCAAACAGGTGGCCGAGACTGCAAACCAGAACCGCAACACATAGGCCGCTACCGAGATTGTCATCAGGAATATCACATAGAATGAGGAATCAAAGCCACCAGACAGAGTCACCATCATTGGCACAACAAGGATATCGAGAACAATGGTTACCAGATAGGCCAGCTTGATATCAAATCGACCCAGGATAGCAGTATAGAAGATTACAAGGTGAGCCACAAATGTGGCCAGAATAGCGTAAATCAAGAGTGGCTCTTGAATATGAAGATCATGCTCGAACATAAACCAGGCATAGAAAGCCAATATACCCAGTCTGATCAGCAGGTACATGCTGTCGAGCCGCGGAAGCAGCGTTTTATTTCTATCGAGGAACAGTTTCATAATTGTAACATCCCGTATAGCCCGTATATCGACCGGAATGCGATAAGGTTAATACGGCAGAGCGTTTTAGGAGTAAATGGCCGCTTCAGAACCGGAAAAACCCGCGAGTTAGATTACCCTCAGAACCATTACTCCCAGAACCATAAGTTACAGTCTCTTATGATAGGGTCGCCCGTGGTGGTAGGTATGCTCCGGTCAATAGTAAGCCCCAATGGTACCGTCAGGATCGATAAGGGATCCTGCTTGTCAATAAGGGCGATCAGGCCATCCGGGAATCGGCCTGAGTAGATATTTTACTGGCTCTGTGGCTTGTGATGTCTTATTGATTTGGCAACCTGCCGGGAATTAGCCCGTACCAGATGGTAAGGTAATGATAAGCAGTTCGTGGTGGCAGAATGGAAGTAGTGCCGGATAGACGTTCCGTTATTAGCGAACTGAGATAATGGAGTCGGACTGAAGTTATGGTTAAGCGGTCATCAACAAGTTCTTGGGTTGTTTCAATCATAATGATGAGTACTGTGCTGCTGGCTGGCAGTGTCGGTGGTTCAGTTTTCGAAACCGATAAACGTCTGCACATAACCAATCTCCATCAGATCAACGACGACCTTTATGCAGCATGTGAGAAGATCACTATTGATGGCGCGATTGAAGGGGATCTGTTGGGAGCGGCCAGCAGTATTGTCATCAACGGACATGTCTTCGGCTCGGCCAACATTTTTGCTCAAGATGTGAGACATAGTGGCCGGGTAGATAGAACTCTGCGCGCTTTCGGGATGGATATTGAAGTGGGTGGTTTTGTCGGTCGAGCACTTTTAGCTGGTGGCCTACATATCGAGATTGGCCCCGCCGCTGTTATCGAACAGGGGGTTAACCTCTGGGGGCAATCAATCAGCGTGTCCGGCACTATCCGGGGCAACGCCTCGACCCTTGAAGCTGACACGATCATTATCGATGGCACGTTCGAGGGAGATGTCAGCCTGAAGGCAAAGCAGATTCGGATTAAAGCTGCGACTGTAATCACCGGCAATCTGACCTACGAGACTATCGACACCTCGGGAATTGAGATCAGTGACGGCGCAATCATCGAAGGGGAGACAGTTTGGGTGCCATGTTGTGGGACTGAGAGTTCTGATGACGAAGGTGATGATTTTACCTCTGACTTTCTCCTCTCGTCCTCCAAACTCCTGGCCGCGTTCCTGTTTGGAATCATCATAGTGGCCATATTTCGACGACATGCGCTAGAGTCCTTTAGACAGCTGCGGGACCGGTTTTCTGTTTCTCTAGCTTCCGGTTTTCTAGCCCTGCTGGGCTTTGCCTTCAGCCTGATGGTGTTGGCTGTCTCTCTGGTACTGATGGTTGTGGGGCTGATAGTATCAACCACTGACAGCGCGGCCATTGGGGTAGCGGCTCTGGTGTTCTCGATCCTGATGCTGCCTATTACCAGCTTCACGGCGGTGTCCGGAGGAATCATCTTCTATGCCGGCAAGATTGTCATGGCCTTCCTGATCGGTTACTGGCTGGTCAGGATTTTCAAGACCAAACCGATCGAGCTGGGCAAGTGGCAATTACTGGTCGGGCTGATTATCCTGACCATTATTTTCGCGGTGCCGGTGATTGGCTTTTTCGTGTATCTGTTGGCGGCGATTGCCGGAGCAGGAGCGATAGTGTTGAGTATTCGCCAGAACCGTAGCCATCCCGAAGCCCCTTCTTCAAAATTACCTCAGCCTAAGGAACAGCCCTAACCTGTCTGGTCCTGCCCCTTCGATTCCGATCAGGTTCCGGCTTACATGAACCACTTCCTCGTGTGATGCACTCGATCACCGAATTGCTTCATAAACTCCATATCTTCGTCGCTGAGCGGTCCCTCTTCGAGAGTGGTGAGGTTATGTTCGAGCTGTTTTTGATTAGATGGAGCCATCATGCAGACATCGACATTGGGATTGGAGAGGACAAAGCGATAGCATTCGCCGGGAGTGGGAAGACGATCGCCTTTTGGATATCCTGAAGGTCGTTTGATTAGATACCGCCAACGCGTGGCAGTGAAACTGATTATACCGGGATTATGCTTCTGCAGATGAGGAAACACGTCCTCTTCAGCCCCGCGATGAGCGGCATTGTATCGTACCATCAGAACATCCTGTGCTCCATCCGTCGCCAGCTTTCCGGCAAACTTTCGGTCGTGCGTTGAGATACCAATGGCGCGCACTTTGCCTTCCTCCTTTAGCCGATACAGTTCCTCTCTTATGTGCTCCGGGAATTCCTTCTCTTTCATTACGCCCATGAACAGAAAGACATCAATGTGATCAGTCCTTAACTGCCGCAGGCGTTTCTCAAGGGTCTTGCGAATGTCCGAATGCCACCAGATGTAGTTGTAAGCGCCGGTAGCGATAACGAATCGGTCGCGATTGTTAACAATCTCATCCCGAAGAACACTTTTCATCTGAGTATCGAAACCGTACATAAAAACATAGTTAAGGCCAGCGTCAAGGGCGCGGTGAAGGGTCTTTTTGCCCGGCCGGTAAGTGGCCGACAGACCGAGTCGATGAACTTCGATACCGGTGCGGCCTAATACTGAATGTGTAAAGTCCTGTATCATTACTTTCATCCTAATCAAGAAAGCTTGTCTCCGGCAAGTTTTTTTCAGTGACCGCGATTGCACCCTGAATGACGATCCTCTCATATCAGGTAAGACATACAGCACTTGTAAAGGAGACAACGAGTTGACAGATGGATGATTATCTTCGTATCATTTAGAATGACCAACAAGCGGATTGTCATTTTCGGTTGGGCCAATTCGGTCCACATTCATCGCTGGGCCGCTGGCCTGCGTGAACGGGGCTGCGAGGTCAAGGTAATCTCTCTCGACGGTTGGGAGGTTGACGGATGCGAGACTGTTGTTTTCCCGCGAAGTGGACGATGGTCGTACCTAGCTCATGCCTCTACGGCAGTGCGAGAAGCACAGGCGTTCAAACCGGATCTCATCCATTTGCATTATGTCTCCGGCTTCGGTTTGTGGGGGGTATGGTCACGGTTCTCTCCGTTAGTGATGTCGGTATGGGGATCCGATGTTGTAGATTTCCCTTCCACTAGATTACGCCGCGCGTGGCTTAGGTACCAACTTGGAAAAGCTACTCATATCACAGCTACCAGCGACTTTCTTCGGAAGACTACCCGAAATCTTCTCCCGGCAGTAGAGCAGCGAATCTCCGTCATTCCTTTTGGGGTGAACGTTCCAAACACTACTGAACCACTGCCATCGATGGATTATCTTCGTCTTTGCTTTATAAAAAATCACAAATCAATCTACGGTCTGGATATTCTTCTTAGAGCACTCGCCCGGGCCAAATCAAGAATACCGAATATCAAACTTTCGCTGGCGGGCCGTGGGGAAATGACCGGGGAATTGCAGTCGATGGTGACCGATCTTAACATTGCCGATATTGTTGATCTGGTCGGCTTTATTGAGAACAAGAATATCTACAAGTTCATCTCACAGCATCATATGGTTGTGATGCCGTCGCGACGCGAAGCTTTTGGCGTTGCAGCCCTTGAAGCAGGAATCTGTGGCCGACCGGTTATTGCATCGAATGTCGGTGGCGTACCGGAAGTACTGCGCGATGGCGAGACAGGTATCCTCATCCCGCCGAATGATCCCGAAGCGTTGGCCGAGGCTATTATGACACTATCGCAAAATGCCGATCTTATGAAGAAGATGGGTGATGCGGGACATCTCTTCGTGCGCGACAACTTCAGTTGGGACCGATCACTTGACATGATGATCGAGCTGTATGAAAGGCTTATTAGTGAAGCAAGCCATGCGTAAGAAGATACCGCTCTTCGATCTCAAGTTGTCGTCGAAAGCGAAAAAGGAAGTTGCGGCAGTACTCAACGAAGGTTGGCTAACTGTTGGTTCGCGCGTGGCTGCTTTCGAGAAGGCTGTGGCCAAACTCCTCGGGGTGAAACACGTTGCCAGCGTGAGTTCTTGCACGACCGGGCTTCATCTCGCCTTGAAGACACTCGGGGCAAGTACGGGCCGGGAAGTGATTACAACCCCGTTTACTTTTGCCGCCACCGTCGAGGCTATTATCGAAGCTGGTGCTCGGCCTGTCTTTGCCGATATCGATCCAAAAACCCTGAACATTGATCCTGACGAAGTCGCCCGCAAAGTGTCTGACCAAACGATGGCCATCATGCCGGTTGATATCGCCGGCTATCCAGCCGATTACGTGCAGTTGAACAAGATATGTGATGCTCATTCCGTTGCCCTTCTGGCTGATGCGGCCCATTCGATTGGAGCGTCGTACAGGAAAAGGTCGATCCCTCAACTGTGTGATGGGGCTGTGTTCTCTTTCTATTCCACCAAGAATCTCACTTGCGGCGAGGGTGGTTTGGTAGCCTCTCGTCACAAAATGCTGACCGACAAGGTACACCTGCTGGCTCGCCATGGCCTGTCATCGAGCACACTTAACCGAACAAATTCAGGCCGATGGGAATACGATGCTGTCACTGTCGGATATAAGGGAAATATGTCCGAGCTACATGCGGCCATCGGGCTGGGGCAGTTGGCGTCTTTCGAGAAAGTTCAGAAAGCGCGCACTAAACTAGCGCAACGTTATCTCAAAAACCTCGTCGGCCTGGAAGATTATCTCGAGGTGCCCGAAATTGCAGGCGGATACGTTCATGGCTGGCACCTGTTCATAATCAAATTGCACCTGTCAAGCCTGAAGATTGACCGGAATAAGTTCATCGCGGCTATGAGTCGCAAAGGAATTGAATGCGGAGTGCATTACAAACCGATCTTTGAACTTTCGTGTTATCGCGACCTGTTTGGACTCTCACCGCAGTATTTCCCCAACGCCGCCTATGCCGGGCAGCGTGTTATCTCTTTACCGTTGTACCCGACTTTGAAATCTTCGGATGTTGATTACATCTGCGAAACGATACATTCACTGGTGCGCAGGCATGGTCGGTAGACGGCATTGCCGTTTCTTCATTGACACACCCTACTAACATCTTAGCCTGACTCATGACACGCGCTGACCACTCAGGGTTAAGTTATTGGAGAACCACTCAGTTCGGCATGTGGATGGCGTGCTTGTTGACGCTAAGGCCAGCTTCCACCAAAGCCTCTGAAAGAGTGGGGTGGATAGCCATCAAGTGCCCCAATTCCTCGGCCGTGGCATCCATTTCCATCAGCGCCGTGCCCGTCATTACGATATCACCGGCATGGGGGCCAACAACATGGATGCCAAGGATATTATCAGTAACGGCGTCGGCCACTATCTTGACGAATCCGTCTGTTGCGAGCGTTGCCACCGCTTTCCCTATAGCGCGGAAAGGGAACTTGCCAACCTTGATTTCCATGCTGGCTTCAGCAGCTTCTTTCTCGGTCAGACCAATTCCAGCCACTTCGGGATCAGTGAAAACCGCATAGGGAACGGCCTTCCAATCTGCCCGTGTAGGGGATCCCGCCAAAGCCTCGACGGCAACAATACCCTCGTGCGATGCTTTGTGAGCCAGTAGCATTCCCCCGGCGATGTCACCAACAGCACAAATATGAGAGACACTGCTTCGCATCTGGTCATCAACAACCACGAAACCATGAGAGTCAACTTGTACGCCAACTCCCTCGAGATTGAGAGATGATGTGTTTGGTTTCATCCCGGCCGCGACAAGAATAAGATCAAAATTGTGAGTTTTGCTATCCCCTTCAGATTCGATGACAACTTCAACTGTCTCACCATTGCGTTTCGAGGAAGTTACTCTGGACGATAGAAGGAGCTTCATGCCCATCTTCTTGAGCGCTCGTGCCTGCGCAGCGCCAATGTCGGAATCAAGCGTAGGTAGCACTGAGTCGAGCATTTCTACAATCGTCACCCGTGCTCCCAGCGATCGATAGACAGTCGCCATTTCGACGCCAATCGGACCGGCCCCGACAACGAGCATTTCCTCAGGTACACGGGGAATTCCTATTGCTTCACGAGCACCAATAATGGCTTCGCCGTCCTGTCTTAGCATGGGCAGTTCGATTGGTGATGCTCCGGTAGCTATAACGAAATTGTCAGCCTTTATAGTTTTCCTGCCGTCTTCGCCAACAATCTCCAGTTCGTTTTGGGAGAGGAATGAAGCGGAACCGTTTACGATTGTAACGCCAGCATTTTCAAGTAACATCCCCACGCCGCCGGTGAGGCGCTTGACAGTGGTGTCTTTGTGCTTACGCAACCGATCGAGGTCGATCGATACGTTTTCTGCCTTGAGACCGATCCGCGATGCTTCCTTGATTTTGCGCTTGAGTTCCGTCACATACAAGAGCGTCTTTGATGGTATACAGCCCCAGTTGAGACAAACTCCTCCCAGGTACTCACGTTCGACCACGACCGTCTTGAAACCGAGTTGAGCAGCTCTGATAGCTGCCACATAACCTCCCGGACCGGCACCGATAATTACCAGTTCGAATTTCTCACTCATCCGATGAATCCTCAACTATTTCGTATCACTTCAAAGAACCCGCTATCCATGTTTTCCAATCAAAACGTTAGCCAGCAATAGCCACCGGCAACGATAGCAAGACGCGGAAATATGTGCCGTTCCAAGCTGGCCCGGCGACTTTCACGATAATCTTTTTTGCATGTATTCCATTGTCATATCAATACTAACCGAATCAATAAAAGTGGCTTTGTCCACAACACTCACCCTAAAGCTACATCCAATGTCATCATCACGGCAAACCCGATTATCGCACCCCAAGTGGCTGCGTGCGAGTGTCCGCCGGTCTGTGATTCTGGTACCAGATCCTCAATCACAACAAAGATCATGGCTCCGGCAGCAAATGACAATGCATAGGGCAGAATAGGACGAGCCACTAACACCAGTGCCGCTCCAAGAACGCCGGCCATTGGTTCAACTACGCCCGATAATTGTCCGTACCAGAAACTTTTGGCTCGAGAGAACCCCTCACGCCGCAACGGCATCGAGACCGCAGTTCCTTCTGGGAAATTCTGAATGCCAATTCCAATCGCCAGCGCCACCGCACCGGCCAGAGTAGCCGAATCAAGACCCGCCGCCGCAGCTCCGAAAGCTACACCTACTGCCAGACCTTCCGGAATGTTGTGGAGCGTGATAGCCAACACCAACAGTGTCGTTCTCTGCCATCTGGTTTTGACCCCTTCGGCCTGTTGGGTAGCCATACCAGGATGGAGGTGAGGAAGAAATCTGTCAACCAATCGCAGGAAGGATGCCCCCAGAAGAAATCCCACTGTAGCAGGAATCCACGCCGGGAGGCTCCAGTCCTCGGCCATCTCTATTGATGGAATCAACAGAGACCAACAACTGGCCGCTATCATAACCCCGGCAGCAAAACCCAGCATGGCATCCATAGTGCTGCGTTTCAGGTCCTTCATGGAAAAGACCAGAGCTGCTCCGGCGGCAGTAAGCGCCCATGTGAAACAGGTCGCCAACAGAGCCTGGACGACTGGATTCAATTGTACAAACCAGTCAATTGGTGGCATGATTCAATTACTCCCTCGAATAATGATCGTCACAAAGTGAAATGGCACTTTCTCAACGAGAAGAATTTACTTCTCCATGCGAGTTGCTGTCCAGGGTGACGTTATTACAACAGGATTCACCTTTCTTTTCATTGACCGGATATCTGGCAGAAACATAGGCCATTCCAAGGATAATCAGAAGCACTATCGCACTACCGTTATGAACCCAGACACTTTCCATCTCATGGTGCGCCTGATCGGCCAGTTCCGGCACAGTACTACCAGCCATCGGTATCAGCCAGTCCAGAATCAGACCAAAGCCCAAGGCGCTGGCCGCCACTGTTATCAAATAGAGGATAGCGGTTCGTGATCCCAGAGTACGCCAGATTGTCGTGACGGCGGCTGCATTGGTGGCTGGACCAGCGATAAGGAAAGCCAGAGCTGCACCGGCGGAAGCACCCATGTGTATGAATCCGGCTGCAATAGGCACTGAAGCCGTTGCACAGACATAGACCGGCACTCCAGCTACCATCAGAATCAGCATAGACAGAAATCCCCCGCCGACGTAGGCGGCCAGTGAATCCTGCGGCACAACAGCAGTAAGGATTCCGGCAATCAGAATTCCCAATAGTAGCGCCATCCCGATATCTCGTGGCAACTCAAGAAAACCGTACTTCAGGGCATGAGCGACTTTCGACTTCTCAGGTTCGGGTATCGACGATTCACAGCAGCAGCACGAAACACCAGTCATTTGTAGACTTTGTGGTTTCTCCTTTTCTCCGAAAAGGCCCACGAGTCCACCACCAACCAAGCCAGACAGAAGAGCTGTAACAGGCCGAAAAATAGCAAATACCGGACCCAGTAGCGCATACGTAACAGCAATGCTATCTACACCAGTTTGTGGAGTTGAAAGTAGAAAGGCCGTAGTAGCAGCCCGGCTGGCACCACTCTCTCGAATCGAAACCGCCACCGGTATGACACTACAGGAACACAACGGCAGAGGAACCCCAAACAGAGAGGCCAGGAACACTCCCCGATAGCCACTGCCACCGAGATACCGGCGGACCCATTCGGCTGACAGATAAACAGAAAGAACACCGGCCGCCAGGAACCCGAACAACAGGTAGGGAGACATCTGACCAAGAATCAGCCAACTCTCCTGGGTTATTCGTGCTAACAGATCATACATTGCGACTAACGCTCCATCTTGTCGAACTTGACCTTCGTTGCCACTGATGAAAGTTGCAGATCGCCGCTACTTACATCAAGGATTTATTCATCTCAATCGTCTACAAGCGAAGGTCAACTACCAGTTCTCTGCCAAACGCTCAAAATGCGCTTGTGGGTGAGCACACGCCGGGCATGCCTTTGGTGCTTCGTCGCCTTCATGAACATAGCCGCAGTTGCGACACCGCCAGACAACTTTGCCTTGCTCTTTGAAAACAGTACCCGCCTCAACCCGATTCATAAAGGCAAGGAAACGTTTTTCGTGTTGTTTCTCTGCCACCGCGATAGCCTCGAATGTCTTCGCGATAGTCTCAAGGCCTTCCTCACGAGCGATCTTCGCGAATTCGGGATACATGCTCTCCCACTCGTGATGCTCTCCTCCGGCGGAAGCTTTCAGGTTTTCGGCTGTACTGCCTATTACACCAGCCGGGAAAGTTGCCTGGACTTCAACTTCGCCACCCTTGAGGAATTTGAATAAACGCTTGGCATGTTCTTTTTCATGGTTGGCGGTCTCTTCAAAGATGTGTGCTATCTGGATAAAACCTTCTTTTTTCGCCTTGCTTGCAAAATACGTGTAGCGGTTTCGTGCCTGGGACTCGCCGGCAAATGCCGTGAGAAGGTTCTTTTCGGTTTTGGTCCCTTTTACATCAGCCACTGAAATACCTCCCAAATTTTCATCACGCCGATCAGTCGACGACTACTATTGTCTCGTTTCATTCTCAGTATCCGGACCATCCGGTTCACTTCGTGTCTTTTTTGAGTGGGGCTTAGCTTGAGCAAGGACATCACAGTTCTCATCGGTCGGATTTGGTTCTGGACAGTCAGTACACTTGTCTCTTCCAAAATGTTTGCAACGCCGAAGCTGGTTTCTCCTTCCCCTATTCAAAACGTTCTGTTCCTCTTGTTCTTTCTTTGAAGTTCAAGCGGCCCTATCCTTCGACTCGATCATTTCCACTGCAGTTCGCGCAGCTTCACTTATCCTTAAGGTCACAAAGTCGCCATTATTGAAGTCGTAGTGTCGCAGTTGAGACTGGTCTTTAATCAACGGCTTCAGGATATTGCAATACGCCGATGCCTTCAACTCCCCCAATGTCAATGCCGAAAAAGCTCGTATGATCGGATCGGGACTAGCTACCGAGTTGGCAAGCTCGGATGCTCTTTCAGCAAAAGGTTTGGAATCAATCTGAGCTATCCGGTAGATAGCCAGGTGCACCCCTCGCTCAAATGGTTCTTCTCGCAAAGACGAGAGGAGAAGATCAGCGTACTCGGGAATCAGCACCGGTACATTGACGAGTATTTCGCCGATGAGTTCGGGCGCATGCCAGGCGAGACCGCCGGACTCGTCATTCATCTGCCAGAATAGCCGCCGGAGCATATCCCTCACTCGGTCCAGGTTGGATTCTGCGAATGTAGCCACAACCCAGCCGACCGCCTCAATTGCTCGCCATCGCATCAACTCAACGGGGTCAAAAGTTATTGATATGAGCGCCCGGAGAGGGCCACGCACCGATCTGGCCCACTCCAGCAAGCCGGTTCGATCCCGATTTCTCAGGAATGCTGTTGCTTCTGCCTTCTGTGATCGAATCGCCATCGTTCACATACCTTATATCTTACTGCGCGGTTCCTGAAGGCGGAGTGAAGACGCGTGTTCCCAGCTCGCGGTCAATCTGAAACAGTCCGCCCTTGGAGTCGCCAAGCAGCTTGAGTTGTTGAACTATCGATTTAACCGACGCTTCCTCTTCAACTTGCTCATTCACAAACCACTGCAGGAAAATCTGGGCTGCATGGTCCTTCTCTCCAATGGCCACATCCATCAGACCGTTAATTAAACCCGTTACTTTTTGTTCATGGGCATAGGCCGTTTCGAACACATCCTGGACCGATTTCCAATCTGTAGGAGGAGCCTCAATCGCACCGAGAGTCGCCCGCCCGTCACGTTCAATAACATATTCGAAAATCTTCAGAGCGTGGGACTCTTCCTCCTGGTACTGGATACGCATCCAGTTGGCAAACCCGGGGAGATCAATCGATTCCAGATAGGACGCCATCGACAGGTAAAGATAGGCCGAGTAGAATTCGGCAGTCACCTGGTCATTGAAAGCGTCTTGCATCTTTTTACTTATCATCGTTTCTATTATCCTTTCCAAAGCCCGTGCAGGTTGCAATACTCGCGTACACTGACGCTGTCCCCTTCAACCATGAAAGTCGCCTCGGGCGTGTCTCCCGGGTTCAGGAACTGACGATACGCTTTGCCGTCGGCGATCAGTTCGATCCATTCGATGTAATGCTTGTCTTCCATGGGATGGGCCACGTCTCCGACCTTGACCTTGTAACCGCCGTCAATCTTCTCGATCACGGGAACATGTTTTTCGGTTGCGGCATCGACTTCGCCCTCTTTCAAGAGTCTCATATCCTGTCCACAGCAAACCAGCGTACCACCTCCGGTATGGATTACCTCCACCATGTTGCCGCACTTTTCACATTTATAGACTTGCAGTCTTTCAGTTGCCATTTTCAACTCTCCTTATCATGCTATCTTTTGTATTCGCAATTTCTTATTACCAGAAGCCAGTCTTCGGCCGTACCATTAGCTAATTGCTACATTGGTGCAAAACCACCAGCCAACCAGTAGTCTTCCTTTAGTTCCTCTTGTTGTCTTAGAAGCGCACGGTAATGACCGGCCTCCCAGTCGGACAATTTGGAAAAGAAACTTTTCACTTCCAAATCGGACGCCGCTTCTGCCTCAGCCCGATAGAATTGCATTGCATCATGCTCAAGCTGAATACCGATAGCCAGCGAGGTCATCTCGAAACTGGCTTCTTTGATTCGTCCTTTCAGACTCTCAGAGAAAATTGGAGACATCCCTGTCAGGTCACTCTGTGGTCCGAGCCTAATGGAATTATCCGGTTGCCCGGTCTTGAGGATAGCATCATACTGTTTTCTCAGGAAATGCATATGGTCCAGCTCTTCCCGTGCCAGAGTCTGAAAGATTTCCTTCCCTTTGGGGTCTTCCGTACTGTTGGCGGCCATTAGGTAAAAATTGTGACCGTATCGCTCCGCCTTAATAGCCTTCAACAGGCCTTCCGCCATTGTTTCCCTGGTGTTTTCCGTGCTATGGTCGCTCATATGGTTTTCTCCTCACACCAGCCACTGGAGTGATCAGTGCTCTTGATTAAACTCCTCAAAATCGAAAAACCGACCGGTGTTATTGAGGTAGTCCAGTTCCGCCTGAACAATGGCCACATGACCGTCTTCAATTTCAAGAAAGCGATTAAACAATTCCGCTCCCGTGTCCAATTCGCCTACTATCTTCCGATAAAAATCCGACGTTTCCTGTTCCATCGCCAGCGCTTTCTTGAGCATCTCGCGCTCGGTCTCGAAATCGGTGGCAGAAGCGTGCGCATCAAGCCTGCTTACTCCCTGCTCGATGGCTGCCTTTGCCGGAACAACAGTGTCCATATCAGATGAAGACAACATACCTGTTTTCTGCCACTCGTCGAGTTTGCATTCCAAGTAGTCAACATGGCCCTGCTCTTCTTTGCCAAGAACCTCGAAGACATGTCGTCCCGTTTCATCTTTGATGCTGTCAAGTGAGTTAAGATAAGCGTCACGAACCTTGATCTCGTACTCAATAGCTGTCTTGATTGCTTCCTCGAGTGTCACTATCCCTCCAGAATCGTTATCGCGAACGGTGTAGTTTTAACCTGTGGACGCCGGTAGGAATGACCCACCGGCTTACCACAATACTACTAAGCATGTGCTGCAAGGTATTCAGCTACACCTTCAGCGGTTGGTTTCATAGCATCATCGCCTTCCCGCCAGTTGGCCGGGCAGACCTCCCCATGCTTCTCAGTGAACTGTAGAGCGTCAAGCATTCGTAGAGCTTCGTCCACATTCCGGCCCAACCCAAGATCGTTGATGACAGCATGACGGATAATCCCCTCTTTGTCAATGAGAAAGAGCCCACGCAACGCTACCGATTCATTGACCAGTACACCGTAGTCGCGGGAAATGTTCTTATTGAGGTCTGCCACCAGCGGGTATTTGATCTGCCCGATACCACCCTGATCGACTGGGGTGCTTTTCCAGGCCAAATGGGTGAAATGGGAGTCAACCGACACGCCGATCAATTCTGTATTCTTGGCCTGGAACTTCTTCAGCGCTTTGTTAAAGGCTATGATCTCCGACGGACATACAAAAGTGAAATCCAGCGGGTAGAAAAACAAAACCACGTACTTGCCGCGATAGTCCGAGAGCTTCAACTCGGAAAATGAATTGTCTCCCATTACTGCCTGTGCAGCGAAATCCGGAGCTTCTTTGGTTACTAAGCTTGACATTATATTCTCCTGTATTCTTGATTGTCATTCATTTCAATTTGCTGAGCAAACAGTCACCTGGTACCCCTATCATCCGTAAGGATACATCCCCTTCTTGATTGTCTCCAGAGACTCAAGCACCTTGTTGTGCTTTTCTTCATCTATCAGCAGGTACTCCAGCAGGTACTCCTGCACAACCATTTTCTTCCCCTTCAGGGCTGCCAGAGCTTCATTGGCATACTCAACGGTCTTTTTCTCAAGCTGGATATGCTTTTCGATCAGATCCCACACCGACGCCAGTTCGTCCGGAGACAGCGTGATTGTTCTGGATGTGAGACTGTCGGCTATAAGCTCCTGAATGCGGTAATGCATCTGCGAGTCGCGCTGGATGATTTCCATCACGAGTCGTACAATCGGATTCTCAGTTTTCTCGATGACTGCTCCAGTTGATGCCACAGATGCGTTTTCAATTTTCTGCCAACGCTTCATGTTATCGACGACTTGTTCCTGGATTTCCTTGGTACTCATGCTTCTCTCTCCTGTGTAAACTTGATTAACACCTTGTTTATGTTTTTTTGATTCCTATTTCTGGCTGCTTCCTGATATACTACAATCCGGGCATATTCCGACGAACTCTGTCCGTTTTCCCACTATCTCCCAGCCTTCAATTTCCGGTAGAATTTCATCAACGGCTCGGCCGTTTGTCGACATGATATCCCCAACACGCCCGCAATTTTTGCAACGGACATGATGATGTTGTTCTATATCTCCATCGAAACGGACCTCGCGGCTGGCAAGTCTCAGCTTCACGATCAGTCCAGCCCGGCTTAACAAATCGAGATTGCGATATACCGTACCCAGGCTAATATCGGGAAGTCTCTTCTGTACAAGTCGATACATCTCCTGTGCAGTAGGATGAGAAGTCAGTTTCCTCAACTCTTCTAGTATGACCTGGCGCTGTACTGTGTTTCGCTGTAGCATCATTTCACAATCTCTTCGTAACAGTAATGATTCCTATTATAAGCATGTAACAGATTGCACTTTCATTTGGTTCCCTTGAGTTGGAATAATTATAAAATAGTTTCCTGCGTGGTAACTAACTATCTCTGACGCTTGCCTATCTCGATAAACTACATATATTTGTAACATTGATGCGCCCCCATGCTAAAGGATATGTGGGGTAATACCGATAACCCATATTAGTATGGATCAGGATTTTCTCATACAGGATATTAAGAAGGCTGAAGCTAGCCGTCAGGCACGCAAGGTACTCCGGCACAAGCCGACTAAGCCGATATGGCGGGAGTACGCCGAAACTGCAGCAATCGCACTGATTGCCGCTATTTTGTTGCGTGTCTTTGTTGTCTCGGCCTACCGCGTGAACTCCGATTCGATGGAAGACTCGTTGTACGAAGGTGACTATATCTTCGTGAATAAGCTGGCCTACGAGTATGGCTCCGATCCGCAACTCGGCGATATTGTGGTCTTCAAGTACCCCAATAATCCCGAAAAGGACTTCATCAAGCGGATAGTAGCCCTGCCGGGACAGACAGTTCAAGTTGCTGACAAGATTCTGTATGTGGATGGTGTAGTAGCCCAGATTCCAGTGCACTCCAAAAACGTAGACAAACGGATTATCCCTGGTGATCTTTCCTACCGGGACAACTTTGGTCCCTACGAGGTTCCGACCGGGGAATATTTCGTCTTGGGTGACAATCGCGACGACAGCCGCGACAGTCGTTTCTGGGGAGGAGTACCTCATGAGAATCTCATGGGCAAGGCCGTTTTTGTGTATTGGTCATGGCTACCGGATCCTGATGCTCCCGGTTGGGAGTTCCCGTACATTGTCGATGCCGTCCTCTGGATTGGACACGGGTTGTTTAACTTCCCGTCGCACATCCGTTGGGATCGTCTCGGCATGCCTATCTAATTCATGCAATTCGGTCTTTATCTACATTATCCATTCTGTCGTAACAAATGCGACTACTGCGATTTCCACAAAGAGACCTACAACCGAGCGCGGGAGAAAGAATTCTTCCACGCCCTGCGCATTGAAACCGAACTGGCCTCGGAAGACCCCGTGCTGCAGAACGGATCAGTCGGGTCGATCTTCATCGGAGGCGGGACACCATCGCTGGCCAACCCGGATCTGCTGGCCGACTGGTTGAGTGTCGTAAGACGCCACTTTGATGTTGTTGAAGGTGTCGAATTTTCGATCGAGTGCAACCCCGAATCTATCACTCTCGAGGTACTCCAGACTTTTAAAGACCTGAGTATCAACCGACCTGTGTTCGGGATTCAGTCATTCGATGCAAAAGCCTTACGGTTGCTCGGTCGCCGTCACAACCCGGACCATAGCCGACGGGCGGTCTATTTGGCCAACGTTCTCGGGTTTCAGAATTTTGGCGTTGATTTGCTCTTTGGATTACCGGGACAGAACAGCCAGATGTTGTCCTCCGACCTCGACCAGATTATTGATCTTGAACCACCACATATATCGTTTTACCAGTTGACGGTTGAAGATGACACCAAACTTGCCAGACAGGTCGCGAATCGTGCCATTAGATTGCCGGACCAGGAATTGTCGCTGGGACTCTATCGTGGTGGCTGTGAGAAAATGGCTGATGAGGGATATGCCCGCTACGAAGTTTCGTCGTTCGCCAAACCCGGATTTGAGTGCCTTCACAACCTGCGGTATTGGGAGGGGGGTGACTACCTGGGACTGGGACCATCGGCGCATTCGTTTGTCGGCGATCGACGGTTTGCCAATCAGGTTGATGTTAGCGAGTATGTCGAAGCACTCACCTCTGGTCTGTTACCGCGAACGACAGATGAGTCTGGTCTTGAGGAACGAATGACCGAGGCTATCATGTTGGGGCTACGCACTTCACGCGGTATCAGCCGCTCTGTTTTTACGAAACGTTTCGGGACTTCACTCTCTAGTCGGCTGAACCCGAAAAAATATGCGCGGCTGGTGGAATCCGGCCACCTCCTGCCCGAACGTGGTAGTCTCAAACTCTCCGAGGAAGGTATCTACGTCATCGACGAAATTACGCGGCTGTTGCTGAAGTAGGAGCTGTGCCCTACTGCTTGACGCCGCTCTCATAATCCGCTATACCTACCCCCATGAAGATCATTCGCTCAATCAAGAGTATGCAGCGTCACGTCCGCAGGATCGCCGCCGAAGGGAAAACAATCGGCCTCGTGCCGACGATGGGGTTTCTTCACGAAGGCCATACTTCCCTGATCCGTCGTGTCGCATCCAAAACCGATGTTGTCATTGTGACGATATTTGTAAATCCAGCTCAGTTCGCTGTCGGTGAAGACCTCAGCCGTTATCCTCGCGACGAAAAAAGGGATCTGCGCAAGATCCGAGAGAGCGGTGGCGAGATTGTTTTCATCCCGAAGGCTGACGATATTTATCCCGAAGGTTACCAAACCTTTGTCACCGTCGAGAAACTTACGCAGACACTCGAAGGCACCACACGCCCGACTCATTTTCGAGGTGTAACAACAATTGTAGCCAAGCTGTTCAATATCTGTCGTCCGGATGTGGTTGTATTTGGCATGAAGGATTTCCAGCAGGCGGTCGTGCTGCGACAGATGACAAAAGATCTCGGTTATACGATCAAGTTCATTATCGCTCCGATAATACGAGAACGAGATGGTCTGGCGATGTCATCACGAAATGCCTATCTTGTCGGTGAACATCGTTCCGAGGCATTATGTCTTCACTTCGCGCTGCGAAGTGCTCGGAGCATGGTGTTGGCAGGTATCACCAGTGTCGCCCGGATTAAGAAGGAAATGAAAGCGGTCATCATGGCTGCCTGCCCGAGTGCGAAAATCGATTACATCGCTTTCACCGAATTCTCAACTCTCCGTCCTGTCAGAAAGATAACCAAAGGAACAATCTGCTCGCTGGCAGTCAATGTCCATGGTGTACGCCTCATAGATAACATCAAGCTGCCGTAGACAGTAGGGCAGGAGCCTTTTGCGCTCCTGCCGTATGCGGCGGAACCACCAAGGGGTTCCGCCCTACAAAATAGGGTTTTGTCTGCGATTTGTTGTTCAGAGAAACCCCCGCGGCGTGCATCACTGGTCAGCGAGAGGTTCATCGAACAGGGTCGGTTGATATGACGCCCATGATTGGGGATTGATTTTGAAATGCCAGGCATAAAGGCACTCGCCATTACGACAGGTATGTGGTCTTCGTTGCGACGTATGGTCAAACGAACGCCCACACACCTCACAGGTAGCCGTTCTCCACTGGTAATCGGGCAACGTCATTTGGTTTTTCTCTTTGTTCATCTCACATCGTATTTTCAGCGATATTACTGCTTTTCCCCTACCGTAGTGTCTGCGCACTCGGTTGGCAACAACATTATTGGTGCAGAGCAGATGATCCGGTGAACATGAACAGAAGACAGAGCGCAGCCGTAGTACTCCTCACTCATGAGCACAGGACGCGCAACGACATCTCTATTCTGGAGTACATTGTTAGAAAAGGTAGGGAATGAACATTTTCGTCTTTTTCATGTAGCATTCATAATCAGACCCAAAGAAACGTCTGTTCTCGATCTCTTCTATCCTGGCCGCGATTGTCAGCAAAGCTGTTGTTATCAATGCCAGACTCACGCCCACCAGGGAGGGTTGCTTGAAACATACTCCCCAGCCCAGACCGATCAGCGAACTATAAATCGGGTGCCGTATGTAACGATACACTCCGGCCTTCACTAACTTCGTTGTCTTTTCTATCCCTATGAGTGACGGATCGTCGCGTGTGCTGTCCGGTTTCCCCACCACTTTCAACAACCAGGCGCCATGTAACACTAGCCCCGTGGATGCGAACAGCAAAAGCCAGGAAACCATCTGATGTATACTCCACGGTTCATGGAACCAATGATTGAGGTGTAACAGAATCAGCACCAGCAGAGTCTCCCAGGCGAAAAACCTGTAGAATCCATGGGTACGCCAATTACCCAAAGATGCTCGCGATACCCAGATGAAACCAATTGAGGTAAGTATAAATACTAATATCTTGTAGTAAATAGGCATAAAGACATAACCATTGTTAATAGTTCAAGATAACGCCGATATCTTCACTACGCAACGCCGAAGAAAACTCCTTTCGGAAAATAGCTTCGAGGAGAGGATGTTCACCCCACAGCCAAAATGAAACTGACAGACAGTTGAGGGTTGGCTACTCCATGTATGCGCCGTATCTTGATTACAATGATATTTAGAATATCTGTTGCTTTAGTAATGATAGGTGCCAGATGTCGAAATTTCTCACAATAGCAAAGAGAGCAGCCCGGGCAGGTGCCAGTCAGGCGCTGAAATACTATGAAGCGAATGTCGAGGTGAAGCTCAAGAAGGACCGTACACCAGTAACAGTAGCTGACACTGAGGCCGAGAAAGTAATTATCGAAACAATCCGGTCACAGTTTCCCGAACACGCCTTTTTCGGCGAAGAATCAGGTCGCAGCGGACGCCAAAGCAACTATGTCTGGATCATCGATCCAATCGACGGAACCAAGAACTTCATTGCCGGCATTCCTCTCTGGGGGACGTTGATTGCCCTGATGCATCGGGATGAAGTGATCGTAGGGGTCTCGTATCTACCAGTGATGAATGAAATGCTCGTGGCGGAAAAAGGGTCGGGAACCTGGCTCAATAGCAAGCGCGTGACTGTCTCCGACAGATCGAGATTGCGCGACAGCATGTTGAGTTTTGGATCGTTGGGGCCGTTCGCCGAGAAGGACAAAAAGCGAGGTCTCGAATCGCTCATAGCCGCCTGCAAGAGACATCGGTGTTTTGGAGATTGCTGGCCTTATCATCTTCTGGTAGCGGGAAAACTTGAGATCGTCGTTGAGGCAGCGATCAAGCTGGTTGATGTCGCCCCGTTTGTTTGTATTATCAAAGAAGCCGGCGGCAAAAGTTCGGATATCAACGGCAAGCCGCTTCATCCAGAAATTGATTCTTTCATCGCTACGAACGGAAAGCTGCATCGGGCGACGATGAAGCACCTGGACAAATAAAGTTAAGGGCGAGACTGTCTTCAGCCTCAACAGGCATCGCCTGTTCTCTTGCAGGAACGAACCCGCCTAGGCGTGTTGCCCTACCTCATCCATGACGATAAACAGAGCTGGTTCGATCTTTGCTCCAGCCACCACCGAGGCGACACAAGGTCGCCTCCATATTGATATTTTGGTGTGAATATCTTGAGATCGCTACGATGATCCGTCATTGCGGATTCACAATGGCGACAATATAATCTCCCCAACAACCCGTTAGATGTCAAGTTCGTCGGTATCAGTGCTGGGGCGGGTAAGGTCTTCCTTGATATCGGCAATTTCTTCCGGTCGACGATTCTTTAGCTTACCCTTGTATTTCTTGAGCTGAGCGATAGCCTTATCGACGGCAACCGCAATGGCGCTATCGATCTCGTCGGTATCGCCTGAACCGGTGATCGTCTGGTTGTAGACATTGACCTTAAGTTCGGCCATGCGTCTGTGCCGCTCGCGGTCAAGGACGAGTTCTGCCGATACAATATTGTCAAAATACCGCGTCAGTCTGTCCATCTCATCTTCCGCCCTGGTTTTCATCTCGGGTGTCAAGTCAAAGTGACGGGCTGTTATCTTTTTCAACATGATGAACATCTCCTTTCCATGCTTAACATATAGAGTTGCCGAGGGTTTCTGTCATTCTTGCTGCTTTCGTGACATTCTCGCTTTCCTCAAACATTGGAGAACAACCCACGACAGCAGGTTGGTCCCTATCTGTTTCTCCGACCAGCAACTACCGATAGACATCCTTCAACAACCAGTACTAGTAAATATCTGTTTTCAAAGGTAGATTCCGCAATATAGCGAATCCCCCAATATATATCCGACTAAAGGACTTGTACTGCTCACACCATAAGATAGCATATGTCGTATCGTTGGTCGAGTCTTTTTTTGATCTGTTGGCCCGCCCTGAATTGATGTGGGCGGATGCTCAAGTAGCGATTCGGGGATATGCAAGGTCCAGAGCAGAGGTCCATACAGCTTTGTTTCTCTGTACAAAGACACCAGAACAAATGGTCAGTCGAACATCTCCGGTCCGACAGCTAGGTGACCTTTTTTCGCAATCGCGCCGGGCGAATTTTGAGTTCTTCCCGATACTTGGTGACAGTCCTACGCGCCAGCTTGATCCCTTCCTCATTGAGCCTGCGGTAGATTTCCTGGTCGGAGAACGGTTTTTCGGGAGGTTCTCCGGCAATAATTTCTTCTATCCGTATCTTGACGGAACGTTTAGACACATCATCGCCGTCAGCACGCGCAATACCTGAGTTGAAAAAATACTTGATCTCGTAGACTCCTAGCGGCGTCTGAACATACTTGCTGTTGGACACTCGACTAATAGTGGCAACGTTCATGTCCACCGCCTGGGCAATCTCTTCCATTATGAGCGGTTTCAGAAAGGCCGGTCCCCTATCAAAGAACTCGTGCTGTTTGACAATAATCGCTTCCATCACCCGGATCATGGTCGAGCGCCGCTGATTGATACTGTTGAGCAGCCAACGTGCCTGCTCCAGCTTCTGCCGGATATACTTCTTCGTATCCTGTGATGACTTGTTCCCACGCTTGATAAGATTGCGATAGCCAGAGTTCACCCGCAGACGCGGAACGTTGTGGTCGTTGTGGGTCACGACAAAGTGATCACCATAACGTTCCACTAACATGTCCGGCACGATTGCCATTGCAGCGGCATCAAATTTCCCCTGCACTGGTTTGGGTGACATAGACCGGATAATGTTCATGGCATTTTCGGCCCTTTTCGCCGTAACACCCATCATGCGGGATATCTGCAGAATGGATTTACGATCCAGTTCGTGCAGATGTTCATCAACGATTCGATAAGGGAGACTACCTTCGTAGCCCTTCTCTTTTAATTGAATCAGAAGTGATTCGCGTAGATCACGAGCTCCAACTCCGGTCGGGTCAAAACGCTGGACTTGTGTAACCACTTCCTCAATGATGGAAGGCTCGATCTCCAGCTCCATCGCCATTTCTTCGACACTTATGGTCAGATAGCCTTCGGGGGAGATATTGCCAATGATATACTCGCCGATCAGGTGCTCTTCGGGGGTTAGTTTCAGAAATGAGAGTTGTTCCAAGAGGTGATCGTAGAGATTATTGGACTGGGCGGCGGTTCCTTCGAACCGCTCTTCGCCGACCTCACGAGTCTCACGAACCTTGTAACCCTCCTCTTCATCGAAGAGGTACTCGTCCCAATCTATTGTATCTTCTTTTTCGTCCTCGGCGATCTCTACTTCGGCATCCCGTTCCTCGGCCTCATCTTTATCCGGCTCGAGTTCCTCGATCTCCTCAAGAAGTGGATTGGTAGCCAATTCGTGACGAATTGTCTGCTCCAGCTTCAGTACCGGCATTTGCAGCATCTTCAGTGACTGAATAAGCTGAGGTGCCAGCTTCTGACTAAGCTTCAGTTGTAATCCAAGACCTAATTTCATCTTCTAACCTGTTGTCTGCCAACCGACATCGTCGGCTAAGATTGTTGCTTTACCTAATCATATCGGTATTCGCAGACTTTCCGATTACGCTGTAGACCAAGTTCGTTCACTAATTGTACATAGTCCAGGATATCTTAGTTGAGTTGGAATTTCTCGCCAAGATAAATTTTCCTCGCCTCAGGATCATTAGCCAGATATTCTGCAGTACCAGACTTGAGTATCTTCCCATCACACATAATGTAGGCCCGATCACAGATAGACAGGGTTTCCCGCACATTGTGATCGGTTATCAAAACCCCGAGACCTCTTTCTACCAGACGTCCAATGATCTTCTGAATATCTTCTACCGCAATAGGATCGATCCCGGCAAAGGGTTCATCCAACAACATAAACTGGGGATTAGTCACCAGGGCTCGAGTTATCTCTACTCGTCGCCGCTCCCCCCCGGACAGCGTGTAGGCCTTGGCTTTGCGAAGATGGGCGATATCCAACTCTTCAAGCAACTCCTCCAGACGCATTTTGCGTTCTTTGCGGCTCAATTTCTGGAATTGCAGAATCGCAGTCAGGTTTTCCTCCACCGTCATCTTGCGGAAAATCGAAGCCTCCTGGGGCAGATAGCCAATACCCAATCGAGCCCGCTTGTACATGGGCATGCGGCAGATATTCCGCCCGCCCAGGAACACTTTGCCGCTGTTGGGTCGAATAAAACCGATTATCATATAAAATGTAGTCGTCTTCCCCGCTCCGTTAGGACCGAGCAGTCCGACCACTTCACCAGGATCGACGTTAATAGAAACGCCATCAACCACAGCTCTTTTGCGATAGAATTTGCAGAGATCTTTTGATTCCAAGACTATCATACTATAATATACGTTCAAGAAAGGTCGAATCCAGCACAAAAATTGATAGAGATACGTTTTTGTCGGATATTATCCTTTTGTAATCTGTAAGAATCAGTAATCTTGGTCCTATTCGTCTGACTCGGGTTGAACTAAGTGATAGTGGTTCGACTAAAGGGTTGGGTAAATCATGTGAAGGAAAGAGAAATGAAAAGACTGACAACTGCTCTACTGGTATTACTTCTGCTGGCTGGATGTGCTACTTCTCCCGAAGACAAAGCTGAGGCACTGTTCGACGAAGCAGTCGAGTTGACTTCCGAGTATGAATTTGATAAGGCGGCAAGTAAGTTTGCCGAGCTGAGAGAAATGGACCCTACCTCACCGGCCGGTCATTTCGGATCGGGTCTTATCTACGAGAAACAACTACAATACTATGATGCCTTGCGTGTGTACATGGCTATTGTCGAGGTATCCCCGGCTTATGCCGCCGGTCAGGCCGGCTGTTGGAGAATGCTCACCCGGCTTGAAATGTATCAGGACGCACTCAATTACGCTCTCGTTTACAATCAGATTCTCTCGACTGAACCCGTCGCCAAACTGATCCTGGCGGAATCATTTATGAATGTAGGCAGTAACCGGCGAGCGCAGGCTTTTCTTGATACGGCGCTCTCTCTTGGAGAAGACCCCCGGTTGGTCAATGCAATGCGTGCCCAGGCCTTTGCTCGGGATCACAAGTTTGACTCGGCCTCAATCGCATACGATCAAACCCTTGGGGGAGATGAGTCCACAGACATTACGATGGAGTCTGTGCTCTATCTCGAAACAATCGGTCAGCTCGATTCCGCCGTCGCGATGAGTCATCGTGCAACAGAACTGGCCGGAAATACCAATGTTTCCCTGATGCACCATTTTGATTTGACTATTCGCAACGGCTATTTCTATGAAGCCCGCCAAGCTATCAAGCAGCTCAGAGACAAAAAAACACCGGAGCTGGTCATCGCATCCCTTGAAATGCTCTACTATTACTCCCAGGAAGATTACACCTCGGCATGCAAATCCCTTTCGCAAGTCGAAAGGTTGTCGGAGTCATCACTATCATTTTATATCCAGGAAATGATTGTCAGGGGTGCTGTTGGGGATGAACTTACCAATACCTCGAACTTTGGCATGCTGAACGGTCTCATGGAGAGGGAGGAGTCGGGTTCGTTGTTCAGCGAATACTTGACGTACTTCACCGCTATGCAACTGGCAACTGTATTTACGGATCAAAAGGGAATAAATGGTCTTGACATGATATCCCGTCGTTTTGCTAACCGAGCTGCAATAGAAACCAAGAAAGCCTATCTATTGTACCGCACCGGACAAAGTGAAGAGTTCAAACGTAGTGAGGAAAAAATCATAAAATCGTACGGCCGTCAAACGAACTGGTCTATCAAAATGGCTGACATTTTCGCAGATCCCCAAGTTCATCTCTATAACCAGGCCGAGGAAATGTATCGTCGGACGCTCGAGTTGGATCGCTGGTATCGTCCGGCACTGGAGAATCTGGTGGCGATGCATCGCTGGTTGGACCAACCCGACCAGGCGATGGCGGTGTTTGATGATTTTCCGTATTTCTCCGAACACTATCCCGAGCTTGGTCTCTTACAAGCGGTTGTCCTGGTTGAGAGTAATCATGTTGATGAAGGGTTAGAACTTTTCCTGGCCAACACCGACCATGTCGGAGGGAAAATATACTGGTTTGAGCAGTTGTGGCAGGCACTCGTAGCGGCCGACCATCAGGATGGTATCTTGAAACTTGCCGCGTGGCTGGCTGACAACAACGGAGATAATACCGATGCGCTTGTGCTCGCAGCCATCATGTTGGGTGATGAGAAAAAGTACTCCGAGGCTCAGGAATTAACGAAGCGAGCGATTGAGGCCGAACCCGAAAACCTTGATGCCATAGCCTACAATGCAAGGTCATTGTACTATATGGGAGAGCCGGAAGTAGCGATCGGGATACTCGAAGCAAGCATTATTGCCGACAGGGAACACGGGACAAGCAATTACTTTCTATCACGTTTTCTCGCTATGGAGGGGATCGAACCACAGCGCGCAGGAAATCTGGCTCGCCGTGCGGTTTTTCAATCCAGTAGCGCCTTGAAGGAGTGGGTCAACCTGAGCTATGTCTACTTCCAGCTTGGGAAATACGACTTTTCGCGAGGGGAAGCTTCCAAAGCCAGTCGTTCCTACAAGGGGACCCCTGAGCCGCTTTTCCGGTGGGGTATGGCGCTCTATATGGAAGGGAACAAGGAAGCGAGCGAGAAACTCCAGGAAGCAATTGATCTCGGCCTGCGAGGAGATAATCTGCGCGAGGCTCAACAAACGCTCAAGAAACTCTGAGCCGGGACGACAGCACAATGACAACGGATAATCGGTCATGACCGTTCTGGTGACCGGCGGAGCCGGGTATATCGGCTCCGTTCTAGTGACGCTACTGCTGCGTCATGGTTTACGAGTCCGTGTAATTGATTGCCTTGAGCATGGTGGCGAAACCCTGTTGGGGTTTTGTTCGCATCCGAGTTTCGAGTTTCTACATGGTGATATCTGCAATCCTGATCAGGTCAAAAATGCCCTGGAGGGTGTTGACTCGGTCGTACATCTGGCGGCAATAGTCGGCGACCCGGCCTGTGCCGTCGATCCGGAACTGGCCACAGCAGTTAACAAAACAGCTTCGGAAATGCTATGCGATCAGGCGATAAAGACTGGTGTGAAGAGGTTTGTTTTTGTCTCAACTTGTAGCAACTACGGCAAGATGGATGATGGCGTATCGTGGGTTGATGAGACCTCCCTGTTGCAACCCGTATCGCACTATGCGGAACTGAAGGTAGGTTTCGAGAAGTTTCTAATGGACCGCAAGCAGGCCGACTTCACGCCCGTCTGTCTTCGGTTCGCCACCGCCTACGGGTTGTCTCCTCGACCGCGTTTTGATCTGACCGTCAATGAATTCACACGCGACCTGTACCTTCGTCGCAAGCTGGAAATCTATGGCGAACAATTCTGGCGGCCGTACTGTCACACGCTCGACCTGGCCCACGCTTGCCTCCTGACCCTGGTGGCAACTAATGAAAAAGTGGCAGGCGAGGCTTTCAATGTCGGCAGCACCGAACAGAATTTTCGCAAAAAGGACCTGGCGCAGATGATACTCACAGAACTGCCTGACAGGGACAAGTTGATATCGTATGTTGCCCGCGATGAAGACCCGAGGGACTATCGGGTGAACTGCGACAAGATCAAGACTACACTGGGTTTTGTTCCTGCGTCCGGCGTGATGGATGGCATTCGTGAGATCATTGCCACCCTTGCCGCCGGGCTGATTTCCGATCCCGACAGTTCTCGCTACCGCAATATGAAACAGTGACGGCCCGAATGAATACAGATCACGATCAGAACCTGCAGGCGGTTATTCTTGCCGGTGGAAAAGGCACCCGGTTGGCACCGTACACAGCCGAGATTCCTAAACCATTGGTGACAGTTGGCAACCGTCCGGTAATTGAGATTCTCCTGCATCAGCTCAAAAAAAGCGGAGTGCACAAAGTACGTCTGGCGGTCAATCATCTCGCCCATCTGATACTGGCTACCCTTGGCGATGGAAGTCGACTGGGGATCGAATTGGTTTATTCGCACGAGGAAACGCCGTTGTCCACTGTCGGTCCGTTGACTTTGATGGATGATCTACCGGAACATTTCCTGGTGGCCAACGGGGATATCATCACCGATTTGAACTTCCGCGATCTGTTTGATTTTCATTGTAAAGGTGGGGCATTAGTAACGGTAGCTACCTGCCAACGTCACGCTGAGAGCAACTACGGAGTGCTGGACGTTGATAGCGCAGGTCGGGTGATAGCATTCCGGGAGAAACCGAGTATCGATCTTACTGTCTCAGCCGGTATCTATGTTTTCTCGCGGAAGGTACTGGAGTTTGTTCCCCAGGGTCGACCGTTTGGTTTTGATGATCTTATGGCGGCGATGCTAAAGAAAGGGCGACCGGTAGTGACTTTCCCTTGTGACGGCTATTGGCTCGATATTGGACGTGTCGAGGATTACGAACAAGCCAACCGGGATATTGAGATTATTGATAAGCTGATGGGGTGAGCCACCGAGGGGCAGTTGCGATGACATTGTTGTCGAAACTGAAGACAGTTTCAACCTAAAAGACTGCACGAAGTGTATTGTCAGGTTGGCAAGCAACCAGGTCTACAAGCACGCAAAGACGATTCCCCTCCAACATTCTGTTGACTTGAGTGCGTTCGTGTCCCTATAGTAATGTGAGCGGATTCCGGCAGGCGAACACGGTGTCGGGAGAAGTTCTGTTGTTACTTGCAGGAATTGTTACAACGGAGGATTCGCAATGGGTAAACCGGCAGCGCGGTTAGGTGATATGACAGCCCACGGCGGAACGATCGTCATCGGTGCGCCGACCGTGCTAATCGGTGGACAGCCCGCTGCTTGTGTCGGTGATATGCACGTCTGTCCGATGGTCACACCCGGTGTTCCACCGATTCCTCACGTAGGTGGACCAATTATACCACCTGGAGCAGTCACGGTTCTTATCTGCGGTCGTCCGGCTGCATGTGTTGGTGACATGGCGACTTGTGTTGGCCCACCCGACACTATCATTCCACCCGGTTGTCCGACGGTTCTGATTGGTCCCGGCGGTGGTGGTGGTGGCGGCGCAGGCGGTGGTGGTGGCAGCGGTGGCGGAACAGCCGAAGGTGAAGCAGACGGCGACACGGGCGATCTGGGCGAGAGCGTAGACAGCGCGGGTTCATCGGGGTCCGGAGGAGAAGAATCAACAGAAGGCGAAATCCACTTCTTAGACGTCAAGTTCACTGACAAGGCTGGACACCCCATTACCGGTGTCGGCTATAAGATGACTGACCCGGACAGCAATGTCTCCCGGGGATCAGTAACCGGCGGGATTAAGAACTCCGATGCCAAAGAAGGCAACTACGAGATTGCCCTGCGGGCCATAACCGGTACAAAATGGTCGGCGGATAGTGCCAGAGATGGCGAGACAGTTAAGATGCAGGTCGAGACATCCGGGTTTGATGATGACACTGCAGCGGTTGTTCAGGTTTGGCAACGGGATTATAACCGCGCCGATAAGTGTATCAAGAAGATCGAAGATCAGACCGTTCAGAGTGATAAAATCGAAATCGACTGGGTCTATGAGTATTCGGAGAACCAGGGCGGTGTGTTCCCGCAAACAGCCCGCGAGCCGTATTCCTCGCCGGTCTTCTATTTCACCGTTAAGGTTGCATCGCTGACATCCCGGTCTGACCTGCTGGAGTATAAGGACTGGATTGAGATTGAACTGCTCAATGAAGATGATTCCCCTGCAGCGGATACTCCTTACGAAGTACATTTCTCCAACGGTGAGGTACGCAACGGAAATCTTGATTCCGATGGTAGAGCACGAGAAGAACGAGTGCCAACCTGTACGCATGAAGTACGGTTTCCTCAACCACCCGATGAATCGGAGGACGATGCGACTCAGCAGGAAGATACCGGTGGCACACAGCGGCCGGGTGGAGGGGCTACTCAGCGGGCAGATGATGATTCAACCCAGCGGACGGGTGAGTAAAGTGCTGTTAATCATTGTTGTCACACCGGCAGGAGCAGTCTAATTGCCAAATGTTGAAGGCCAGGGTTCCCTGCAAGCACAGGAGTACATTCAACCCCTGAGATTCCGAGAGACTACTTCGGGCGGGAATCGTTTTCATTGGGTTTTTAGTGCGGGCGAGTTGAGATGCTCTGCCTCGTCGAGAGCCGACATCGCTATCGCTAGTCCTCGTGAGCGAACGGCATTCTATCGCGATCGGCCTAGTTTTGTATATATGGATGTTGGAGCCTGGGCCGATGACTCCGATGGCCAAAATACCGTACGACGTGATTTTGGTATTGTCTGCGGCCCTCATGTTTATCTTTGCCATTACACCGGATCTCGACAGGCGCAACAGAGCAGTGTACCTAACGTTCAGTCTTTCATGAGAGGGATGGCTTCTCAGGGGCGCGGTTTCCAGGTCATAGGACACGCCCTCGCAGCACAGAGGCTTGATCCTCGAACGGTCACCAACACTGATCTGTATGTTATCCTCGGCGACACTCATCTTCCACCGGTCGAGTGGTACTATACTCAGCAAGAACTCATAGGCCTCTCACAGGCTGGAGTACGTAATCCACCGGCGTGGATGGTTGGTCTTCCAGCCATATCACGACAGCGAACCAATCTATTACGTAATTACTATTCACTTGCCCAGCAAGACCGAGAACGAGGTAATCTTAGATCTCACGCGTCCGATATTTTCCGTGGCGCGGGCAATGATCTTGTCCGGTTTCTGGGAGGGTTAGCTGGTCTGCCGGCAGCACAAAAGCGACAGATTCACTTTCTCCAGACCGGCGACATGTTCGAAATGTGGATTGGTCGAAGCTACCAATTTCGCACAGGTCGCGGGCGTCCACGGTGGCTCAGCGGTAACTCGGCAAATTTGTGTTCCGACTGGGGATTGGCGATCCTGATGAGGAACACACCAGTCTTTGCAGCCATTCGACAACTAAACCAGGCAGGTCTGGCAGAATCAGTGTGGTGCTGGGGGAATCATGATTCGTACATGATGAGCACAGCGGTCACTTCGCAATTGGGTCTTCGAGCAAGAGTATCACACTACAGAGGGTTGCATAACGATCTCTGGGTTGAGCACGGGCACCGATTTGACAGTTTCAATTTCGATCAATTAAGTTACGGTGTTGGAAGCGGACCATGGATAACGGAGCAACTCTATCACTTTCCGGGCGTGCGATCGTATGAGGAGCAGGCCCAAGGAGTGTTGTCGTACATTAGTCCAAGACCTGAACAGCGAAATGTTCATATCATGGGGGCGGGCCTTATGTATATGTATCAGCGTTACGATCAAGGAGCAAACCCGTTTAGTATCTACATAATGGGTCACACTCACCGCCGGTTTCTAAAAACAGTGCGGCTGCGTGGAATATTGGAATTGGCCAGTACCGCCAGGACGTAGGTCGTCGTAGTGATGCTGGAAAACCTGAAGAGGATTACACTATGTCTGACGGACTCAACAAGTTTAATCTGACTCTCCCTGACGATTGGGTGGACCAATCAACCTACTTTTTTCAGGGACCGGAAGATGGGGGCGTCTACCATAACCTGACGATGCTGATCGATCACCATCCAGAGTCCAAGGATCTTCGAACCTACGCTGCTCCCCGGATGGAACAAACAGTTAATGGGATGGGCGGCGCGGAAATACTTAAGGAAGAAGAAAAGCAGCACTCCTGTGGAGGGCAGGCACTTCACGTTGTCTACAAGTCGGTTCCAGAAGACAGCAAGCCGCTCTTTCGCAAACAGGTTTTCCTTATGGCCGAAGACAAAGCTTACACTTTTCAGGCAGACTTCACCAAGAAGACGATGAAAACTATTGCGCTGCAAGTGGACCAGATCATTGACAGCTTTACTCCTTTGGGAGGGGGTTGAGGAACACCACCAAATGGAGTTGAAGTTCACCAAATCGACTGACACCGAGCACACGGTAGAATTGGAACCGATCCTGGTATCGGCCTACTGGAAGTCTTCCAGTGCCCCGGTCGGTGGGATAGTGAAGTTCGAAGTGATTACCGCCTTTGTTGGTAGTGGAGCGCCGATAGAAATTACCAGCCTGACCGAAAATGGCGAGTCGCTGGGTGAAGTGTCGGACGTCATGCGTTCGCGAAAATACTGTGGCGGCTTTGATGTGCCTGACAACCTCAGGATCGGCGATAAATGTTACTTTCAAGTCACCTTTCCCGGCAATGACATCGAAGGGGAATCTGGCCGTATTCCGGTTGTACCACATATCAATGTCAATACTCTTAAATGGAGCGCGTCTGAGGCGAGGCGGGGGGATACATTGACTCTGTCGGCATTTGTCGATGGTGTACGCGATGGTGAAGAAGTGACGGTCACAATCTATGAATACGACCGCGACAACGCTCACGACAAGATCACCGAGTTGCCAGCCATAATCGAGGGAGGCCGTTTCGAAATACAGTGGGATTTTGAGTATTTTGAAGATACCGATGAACTTCCTACCCAGGAAGAGCTTGATCGCTATGGAGGAAACTACAATCCGCCGGAGTATTTCTTCACGGTCAAGGTAGGCGACGCTGAGTTCGGCAAGGATGAGCAGGCTTCGGGGTTGCTTGAGTTCAAGGACTACCTTGAAATATCATTGCAGGATGCTGACGGTGAGCCAGCCAATGATCAGAAATACATATTGCATTTGCCGGACGGCACCACCAAGGAAGGCACACTCGACAGTGATGGTCACACGCGTGAAGAGAATGTGGTTCCGGGGAAGGTGAAAGTGGAGTTTCCCGATATTGGAGACAGCGATGTGTCGTAGGGAATCCTGAGCGCGGCAGATGCTGAAGTATAGCGTTTCAGCTTAATCCGGACAGATTGCATACAAAGTTAAGACGCGTTGTCTGTCAATACAATTTCCTTCCAGCAGCCGCTTTGATAATCTCTGAGTAGCGCTTGGCGAGTGGTCCAGAGGAGTAAGTGTTGTGGGCGAACTTGTGACCGGCATCTGCCATTGAAGACCGCATTGCGTCATCATCCAACAGTAGTTTCATTGCTTCCGCCAGTGCGGCGCTGTCATCGACCGGGACGAGCAGTCCGGTCTTGCCCTCAGAGATAATATCAGAAATACCACCGCTGTTGGTGCCGATCACAGCCGCGCCACACATCATCGCTTCCGACAAAGCCAACCCGAATCCTTCCTGGTGAGAGTTTAACACAACCATGGCGGCGCGGTTGTAGATTTCGCATAGCTGTTTCTGCGGGATAGGCTCGTGTATACGGATTCGTTGTGTAAGACCGAATCTGTCGATGAGGGATCGGATGTCGTTTTCCAGCGGACCGGTGCCATACAGTTCAAGTCTCGCCTGTGGGTGAGACTCGTTGACGTGTGCGAACGCTTTGATAAGATAATCAACTCGTTTCTGCTCGGTAAAACGTGTCACAGCTACAATAAGATCGGAGCCACGAACGATAGTTTCATCGCGAAAGAAAACCGTCTCGTCATGCGGCAACGGAAGGACTTCAAGAATCGACTGCAACATCGGGTCCGCTTCGAGAATGGCATCACGAAGGAAGTTCGAAACGACTGTCCAGCGATGTAGACCGCGACAGAATCCTTTCAGGTAACGGTATATTACCCCGGCATACTTGCGCATCAACCGGACATCGGTGCCATGTGATGACATCACCATTGGCAGTGATGTTTTCTTCGCAATTGTTTTCATAACAATCCCGGTCGGCACCAGCCAATGTCCGCCAACGACATTGATTTGTTCTCTGTCGATAACATCCAGCGCAGCATTGCGGAAACAATCCAAAAAATGCTTGAATCGAAAAATCCCACCAGGTGATCCCAATACGAGTTGATGCATATTGCCACGGTAAGCAATATTCTCTTCGGCGTCCGTATCAGCATACCGGAAGCGGTAGATCGTAACACCGTCGATCTCTTCATATTCGGCTGCGCCCGGATCGTGGGGAGCCAGGATGACCGGGTCGATGCCGAACGCCGGAAGGTTCTTCGCCAGCAGGGAAATGAACACGCCTGCAAAGTCTCCCTCGAAGCGTGGGAAGTTATGGGTCGGCATAAGAAGTTTCACGCGATCACTCATAGTTACAGGGTAAGAAAAGAGGCTTCGTCCTGAAATATAATTTTCAATGGCCGGGTGCCTTTATTATACTCATACTACTTACGATGGATACAAATAAGCCGACAAAGATCGACTTCGCCGCTGAGATCGATTTCTCTGAGATCCTTACCAATCCCATTCTGGACATTGCCGCCCAATTCTGGGACAATGATCGATACGATGCGTTTCGAGTCTGCTACCGATCCATGCGAGTACTTGATGATCTGGTCGATAATCGCAAAGAGGCAGGATCGATGATATCGGCACGCGAGCGTGAACTTCTTGGCAATATGATCGATGACTGGCTGAACTCGCTGCATCGAAAACTACCCACCGATCAATTCCAGAAACATCTGCTCAAGGCCATCGACCACTACCGGATCCCAATCTGGCCATGGGAGCGATTGGCCAGAGCGATGAAATATGACCTCAATCATGACGGCTTCACTTCAATATTGGTTTTCCTGCGATACTGCGAAGGAGCGGCAATCGCACCAGCCTCAATTTTCACCCATCTTTGCGGGGTAACCCCCAGCGGTGATGATTTCTTGCCACCATCCTATGATGTCCGTCTGGCAGCACGATCCCTGGCCCTGTTTTCGTACTTTGTGCACATAATGAGAGATTTTCAAAAAGACCAGCAGGCTGGACTTAATTACATAGTGGATAACATGTTAGCTATCGAGAATGTCTCTCGGGGTGATCTCCAGAAGATCGCCAATGGAAGCCCGATTGATGATCGGTTTCGAAGGCTAATGGCTCGCTATGCAATGGTCGCTGAATACTACCGCCTTAGGGCTCGATCCAATCTGGACCGACTATTGCCACAACTTACACCCCGTTACCAACTGAGCCTGGAAGTAATTTATGGCCTGTATTTACAGATATTCCAACGGGTTAGGCCTAGTTCGGGAATGTTCACAAGCGAGGAGCTTAATCCAACTCCAGAGGAAGTAAAAGGGCAACTGGACCGGATCGTTTCCTCTTTTGAGCCTCTTTAACTTGCTTTTTCATGGAAGAAACCTTCAGATTCGATTGTAATGGGGGTAATGCCGCTCGTGACTATCTGTCGGCGACCGGCTGGTTGACAATGTATAACAAATGGAGGAAGATCATGAAGACGACAGTCCTTGTTCTGGGTATGCTGCTGCTACCGGCGATTCTGGTCGCTGATGAAGTAGCCGTGACCGTTTACAATTCCAACCTTGGGGTAGTCAGCGAAACCCGCCTGCTTGAATTCGATAAGGGTGTGGGACAATTGTCATTTAGAGATGTACCGTCGGCTATTGATGCCAGCTCAGTCACTTTCGATGTTGTAGACCAATCCGGAGAAGTAGCAATTCTCGAACAGAATTATGCCTTTGATCTGGTCAGCCCTGAGAAAATCTACACGCGGTTCATCGACAAAGAGATCGACCTCGTTGACAAAGAAGGCAAGCTCTATTCGGGCCGGTTACTGGCATACAACAAAGGGGCCGTTACGCTTATGGAGAAATCGGGCGGGATAAAGATTGTCCAACTGGCTAATGTGACTGAAGTAAATTTCCCTCAACTACCTGATGGTCTCGTTACGCGTCCCACTCTGTTCTGGCGTTACAGCAGCAATCATGATGGATCGCTGCCGTGTCGGGTTGGCTATCAGACCGGCGGTATTAGCTGGTCAGCGGAATATATTGGTGTCCTCTCCGACGACGAAGCTGATCTCGATTTGTCCGGGTGGGCGTCAATAACTAACAGTTCCGGCAAAACCTACACGGACGCCACATTGAAACTGGTGGCCGGAGATATTCATCGGGCTCGTTCCGCTAAAAAAGGGCGTGGTATGGATATGGAATTAATGGCTGTCAAAGCGCCAGCTGCCGGTTTCGAGGAGAAGGCTTTCTTTGAATATCACCTGTACACTCTCCCCAGGAAAGCCACTCTGGCCGATCGGGAAATCAAGCAGATATCGCTCTTTGAACCGGCATCCACAAAAGTGATTAAGGAATTCATCTATCGCCCGGACAAGAATCCTAAGAAGGTGGAAGTGGCTCTCAACTTTACCAATTCCTCGGCTGCCGGACTGGGAATGCCACTACCGGCCGGTCGTGTCCGACTTTTCAAAGCCGACGACGACGGCTCTTTGATTATGTTAGGTGAGGATCGGATAGACCACACCCCGCGCGATGAAGAGATCGACCTCAAGGTCGGCTATGCTTTTGATATTGCCGCCGAAGAACGCTTGATGCAGCGTGATCAGATATCCCATAAGGTTGAGGACCGCACTTTCGAGATCGAGCTACGCAACCGTAAAGAGACATCCATCACGATCAGAATCGAGAAGAAACTGTGGGGGCTCTGGGAGGTTGTGGAGGCTAATTATCCCTATACTATCAAGGATGCTCAGACTCTCCAGTTTGACATAGGTACTGACGCAGGTGAGACTGCGGTTGTAACCTTCAAAGTTCGGTTTACTCAGAGGTAGATCGATGGTTGACAATGCCCACAACAAGCCCTACATTTTCGGCCAAACAGCCGGCATGGGGCCGGCGTAAAGAGGAGGTCGGTTTGAAACGAATAAGTATTGTATTGGTCCTGGCTATAGCCGGGCTGCTCGTAGTGGGGCAAGCAGATGCGAAGAAAAAGAAAAAGAATGTCGGGGCATATCTAAGTGGGTCCAGAATTGCCATTGTGGAAGGACGGCCGCAAGAGGCCCTGAGATTGCTGGATACGCTGGCCATAACTTATGGTCCTCATGCTCAGGCGCTATCGCTGTCCGGCCAGGTTTATGTCGATCTTATCGATGCGGTGTCCGATGCCGCCCAGAAAAAGCCATTGGTACAGATCCTGGTTGACTACTCAGACTCGCTGGCAATGTGCTGCGAGAACGAAGATATCAACAAGAAGTACCGTAAGAACTGCAACAAGTATCTGGAAAAGGCAGACTCGACCAAGATCAAGTACTGGCGAGAGTTCTATAATCTCGGAGTTGAACAACTAACAAACCTGGATGACCTCGCCGAGGATCTCAAAATCGAGACCGACTCCGCCTCGATAGCCTATATTGAACGGGACATTCAGGTCAATATCGACTCAGTTCAGAACAACATGATCCTTGCCATTCTTCTCGATCCGATTGATCATCGACCCTATGTGGCCATCGGCAATGCCTGGGAGCGCAAAGGCGATTTCAAGCAGGCAGCCGATTGGTTGTTAAAGGGACTTGAGAAAACAAGTGACCGCACATCGTTGCTCCTTCCCATCGCTCACAACTTTATCAAGCAGGATGACTATTGCGGCGCGATTCCTTTCTTCAAGGAACACTGCGAGGGAAAACCCACCGACGAAAACAACATGATGAACCTGTCCATCTGCTATAACAATTGCGAGATGCCCGATTCGGCTATGTTCGTCTATCGCGAAATGCTTACCATCAACCCTGACAATACTGATGTGCTGGGCTATTGCGGCCGGTTCTTTCTCGTAGAGGCTCAGTATTTTTCCGATTCTGCGAGCGATTACCGATTAAAAGACGACATGGAGACGGCCGACAAATTTGGTGCCGCTCGCACCGAAGCCTTTGACTCGGCCCAGGCATATTTCAAACAGGCGTTCAATTTACTCCCGGACAACCAGGATTTCGCGGAGCAGTATTCATTTGTCAGTGCTCTGTTGGAGGACTGTGAGAGCGCCATCGAAGGGTACGAGAAAGTGGCCGAACTTGATCCGGACAACGACGACAACTGGACCTGGCTGGGTGACTGCTATCTCCGGTTGGCTAGATATGAGAATGCCATTGTGGCCTATGAAAACGTCGTGCGGGTGAAACCTGGTGAATTGGCCGTTTGGGAGAACCTGGCCGATCTGTATCAGGAAGTCGGTAATAAAACCAAGCAAGATGAAGCACAAGCCAAAATCCGGGAGTTATCCAATTAACAGTCTGGGTCCGGGCTATGTCTCGACTCGACCGAGGAGATTTGAAACGGCAGGCCCAACGCCTGCCGTTTTCTTTTGAACAATGACATCAGTTTCCAAAACATCACTTCCTCTTGCCACCGTGGCTGTCCCAGGTCCTCGTCGCGCCACGTTTACCTATACCATACCACCTAACTGCGGTCCCCTTCAGCCGGGACAGCGCCTGTTGGTGCCCTTTGGCCGAGCGAAACGGATTGGGTTCTTCCTTTCAGAAACTACTGATTCCGGTGCGTACACAGTCAAACCGATTTCCAGTGTAATTGATCCAACCAGTTTTTTCCTTCGTGATTTGTTCGCGTTGTGTATGTGGATGGCTGATTATTACTTTGCCAACCCGGCTGATTGCCTGGCGGCGGCACTCCCGCCCCTGCTGAAGACTCTCGCCCGTCCACAACTCACCTGGAAAGGTGACAGTCACCTGATAAGTGATTCTCTGCGCCGGTTTTTCAAACTTGGAGGAAAAGTTACTCCCAGGGTGCGTCAGGCAATCGACGAGGAACAAGACGGTCTACTGAGGAAACTCATCAAAGAGGGCGCGATTATCGAGCAATGGTCACAGGTACGCAGGGACCTGTCGAGCCGTGTTGTCGGTTACCGGTGCTGTCGGACGGAACGATGGGCAGGGTATTTCCAGACCCGCAAAATCGAACCCAACCCATTCGAAGGTGTTCAAACCAGAGCGCAACTATTGGTCGAGGGCTGGACGACGTACTACATCAGCCGGGCTGTCAAAGATGGCCTGCTGGAGACGGTAGCATCAGGTGAGGTTCCTTTCGCGCCCGATATTCTAGCGCCACGCGACGACGTTGATCAAATTGCCCTGAACATCCAACAGCAAAACGTCATCGACAAAATCATGCCCTGCCTGAGAGGTGACGAAGTCACCTTTCAGCCGTTTCTTCTTCATGGTGTGACCGGGTCGGGGAAGACCCTTGTCTATTGTCATCTCGCCCGCGATGTCATACGATCCGGGCGCACGGTCCTGGTTATGGCTCCGGAGATAGCTCTTACCGGCGTTGTTCTGGCCTATTTCCGGGGGTTCTTCGGTGACCGCGTGACTGTGCTCCATTCGGCCATGACCGACCGCGAACGTCTGGATAGTTTTAATGGTATTCGTCGTGGCAAGTACCAGGTGGTCATCGGACCGCGTTCGGCGCTCTTTGCTCCTCTAGAGAACCTGGGCCTGATTGTCGTGGATGAAGAACACGATTCATCATACAAACAGAGTGATCCTTCGCCTCGTTTTCATGGTCGCGACTGTGCTTTGATGCGCTGCAGGATCGAGAAGATTCCGATCGTTCTGGGGACGGCATCACCGTCGGTCGAGTCTTACTATAACGCTCTGCATGGCAAGTATCGGCTTCTGAAACTGACTGAGCGTCCAGCCGGAGCCACTATGCCGCAAGTGCGGGTTATTGATATGAAATCAGCCCGTCTCGGCGGCGACACACCGTTTTTCTCATGGACCCTCAAAAAGGAAATTGACCATCGGTTGGAACGCGACGAACAAACTATTCTATTCCTTAATCGTCGTGGCCACTCGCCACAACTGAAGTGTTCCGAGTGCGGCCATGTGCCCAGTTGCCCCAACTGTCAGATCAAATTAACCTACCATCGTACGGGACGTAAACTGGCCTGTCACTACTGCGGTCATGCATCGTATGGACATGATCGCTGCCCATCGTGCGGCGGTGACGACTTTATCTATCGCGGGGTCGGTACCCAAAAGATCGAAGAGGTCATGCCGAAGTTGTTCCCCCAAGCTTCAGTCGCACGGCTTGATTCCGACACTGCCACCGGACGTCAGCGAATGCGAAATATCCTGCGGAGTTTTGCCACCCGAAAACGCAATGTCCTGCTGGGTACTCAGATGGTTACCAAAGGACTGGACCTGCCGGGAGTGACTCTGGTCGGGGTGTTATCGGCCGACCTGCTGATGGACATGCCGGATTTTCGAGCCTCCGAACGCACCTTCGCCCAACTGTTGCAGGTTGCCGGACGGTCGGGACGAAGCGATCTTCAGGGTGAGGTGCTGATCCAGACTTACTATCCCGATAACGAAGTGATCGCTTTTGCCGCAGGAGCAGATTACGAGTCGTTCTACAAAAGTGTCATCGAGTCACGACGTGACCTTTCTTTTCCTCCCTTCTCACGCCTTGTGAACATTATCCTTTCGTCGGGTGATGAGAAAAAACTTGAGGAAATAGCTCGCACCTTCAGTGACAACATGAGGGAGAAGCTGGCTTCATCTGGTGTTAGTGCCACGCTATTGGGACCAGCCCCGTGCCCGCTGTATTTCCTGCGGAAGAAGTTCCGTCGTAACCTCCTGCTGAAGACGAACCAGGTGGTGAAGTTGACCCGGATGCTGACCGCCTGGGAACTCGATCAACCCCGCTTCGGATTGCCCACCGCTATCAAGGTCAATGTGGATGTCGATCCCGACGACATGATGTAGGCAACAGTATCGCCGCGTTGTTACTGTAACATTCCGTTGAAACTACGAAACCATACACGGGTCTTCTCGTAATTCCACTTAGTATCAATTGCGAGAGTAGTTGGCTCAACTGGCAATCGATACTGGTAACAATGGAAGCGATACAGGAATAAATATGGAGGAATGAACAATGAGAACAATTAGTAAAACGACAATCTGTCTGTTACTTGCCCTGGCGGTTATGGCCACCAGTACACTTGCAGGAAAACACCGGGAGAAAAGCTGGACCTTCGATAAGAAAGAATCGATCAGGATCAAGACGATCTCGGGCGACTGCATTGTGAAAAAGAGTAAGACCGACCGGATCGAAGTTGAGGTGATCAGTTCCTATTCTCCACGCAATTCGTTTGAGCCAAAAGCGAGGGCAACCGGCCGGGCGGTAAGACTGTCGGAAAAAATGTACGGGTCCAACTCGGGCAGTTCCACCTGGTACCTCTCTGTACCTGAGGGAACCGAGATTGAGTTTTCATCAGCCTCAGGTGATTTGATCATCGCCGACATGAAAGGCGATTTTTCAGCCGAAACCGCCTCCGGCGATGTCCAGATCGAAAATTGTTCCGGTGAATTCGAGTTCAGCACTGCTTCCGGTGATATAGAGATGATCGACTGCCAGGGAGTGTTCGAGATGAGTACAGCTTCAGGGGAGATCGAGATGACAACCTGTCGCGGTGAGTTTGATCTGGGTACTGCTTCTGGTGATATTGATGCCGTCGATATCATTCTTGAGTTTGCCAGTTCCTTCTCAACTGCTTCGGGTTCGGTGGAAGTGACCCTGGCTGAAACGGCCGAGTTTGATCTGGAGGTTTCTACAGCTTCTGGTCGCGCGACGCTCGACTACGGCGGTAATCCAATCAAGGGTTCTTTTGAGTTTGTATCCAAGGATCGACGCGGACGTATCAGATGTCCCTTTGACTTTGAAGATGAACGACGTTTTGACCGTTGGGGCGACACCTATGTACGCAAGACTTTCACCCGTGATGGTGACGAACCGCACATTATCATTGAGACAGCCAGCGGACGCGCGACATTAAGTGAGGGGTAAATCGGCAGGTTCGATGATTTGAATATTCGCGAAGCGGCGGACCTTGTGTCCGCCGTTTTTCAATTGGGCAATATGCCTACTTCAGAAGGTCAGTCACAAACTGCGGCAGGGCAAACGAACCCCGGTGGGTGTCAGCATTGTAATAACGACAGGCAAGCCTGAGACTGTTATAACGTTTCTGATCAAAGTCCTCTAATGGATCATATTTCTTGCTACAGAAAGCAAACGACCAATAACCCGATGGATAGATCGGCATGAAACAGGTGTACATACGAACTATCGGGAATACCTCGCGCAGGTTGGCGTACAATGCTCTGACCGTTTTCGGATTATAGTATGGTGACTCCGACTGCGCCACCATAATTCCATCGTCGTTAAGACAGTCGAACGCTCGCTGGTGGAACGGTTTCTGAAAGAGATCGGCGGCAGGTCCTACCGGATCGGAGAGATCAAGCAGGATGACATCGTAACGTTGTTTTGCATCCTCGACAAATACCTTCCCGTCCTGAAACAGAACTTTCGCCCGGGGGTCATCGAGACCTTTTGTCAGGTATGGGAAATGTCGTTTGGAGACTTCCACTACCTTTTCATCCAACTCACACATCGTCCCATGAGCAACTTCAGGATGTTTCATGACTTCCGTAAGCGCACCGCAGTCGCCGCCGCCAATAATCAGTACTTCTTTCGGTGAGGGGTGCGCAAACAACGGAACGTGAGCCAGCATTTCATTGTAGGCGTTGTTGTCCTTGTCGCATACCATGAGCGAGCCATAGAGCGCGAGTATTTTGCCGAAATCTTTCGTTTCAAGAACATCAATTCGCTGGAACTCGGATTTGGTCGACTCCACGATACGGTCAACCTTGATCGTCAGACCGGACAGTCCGTTATGCAACTCCCGGTACCAGACATCCCATAGGTCATCCATTCCCTCTTCGCTGATGTAACCGGCGTTGATATTGCTTTTGTTGTCCATAGGTCTTAATCCACAACAGTGTATTCTGGATGTTTCAGAGCATTGAAATTCGATCCGGACACACTGCAATAGGCACCTGTCGCGGCGAACAAAATCCTGTCTCCAACTTCGTGCTCAGGGATCATCAAACCGTCGTACATAACATCAAACGAATCGCAAGTCGGACCGGCCAGAACGCTTAACCTCTGCTCTCCACGCCGATGGCAGATCACCGGGTATTGACATTGATCGTACACAATTCCGGAGAATGTGGAGTAGAGTCCATCGTCGAGATAGTACCACATTTTACCGTCGCGGAACGCTTTGCCCACTACGGACGTTACAAGCGTTACGGGTGTGGCGGCTATAGCTCGTCCAGGTTCACTGATAATAACAATACCGGGGCGTATGTGCTTATCAAGTGCGCATGCGATAGGCTTACAGAATTCTTCCATCGGTGCCACCGCCTCCACATATTCAACCGGAAAGCCGCCGCCGATATCAAGGACACGAGTGTCGAATCCGGTCAAATCGAGTTCGTTGATCAGTCCATGAGCGACCTCGATAGCTTTGACGTAGTTCTCGTTGTGAACACACTGCGACCCCACATGGAAACAGAGGCCATAGAACTCGTGCCCTGACTTCTCCACAAGGCGCGCCAGATCAATCACCTGGCTGGTTTCACAACCAAACTTATACTGAAGATTGACCACCGCCGCATGATTAGTGTGGCAGCGAAACCGGATTAGCAGTTTTAGCTTCTTGTGAGTGTACCGACTTAGTTTGCGGATTTCGTCGGGATTATCAACAACGAAAATCTCAACGCCCTCTCCAACGGCATAATCGAATTCCTGGAGTGATTTAATCGGATGCGAATGAACCAGCGTAGCTGGGTTGATACCGGTGTCGAGGGCAATATCAATCTCACCAGCCGAACAAACATCGAAATTCCCTCCCAGGCGAGCAACCTCCTCGATAAACAACTCGTGGTTATTCGGCTTAACCGCATAGTGGATTGAAGCCCGCGGCAGTGCCGCCTTCAGAGCACGATAGTTCTCCGCAATGGCCGATCGGGACAACAGCAATTGAGGCGTTGTAATATCAGGTCGCTCAAACAGGTCACGCATGAAAGCAGCCTCGATACCGCTTCGTCGTACCCGTCGATCCGGCGTGGACAAATCTATGAAGGGTGTCATGATCCGGGCTCCTTCAACTTGCCGGCTGGGCTTGCGGGTGATTGGCAGGGGTTGATTTGTGGCGAATGATCTCGTCATTGGCCGACGGAATACCGCGCTTGAGTTCACGCACCTGAACATCACCGGCCTTTAGAGCACTCCGCAACGATTCGAATGCTTTGTAAGGATCAACGGTCTCACCACAGGTGAAAAAATCGACCGCAGCATAGCCATACTCCGGCCAGGTATGGATCGAGCAATGCGATTCGGCAATCACGACCACGCCTGAGACGCCCTGTGGGTTATAACGATGAAACACCGATTTCACCTTCGTGGCTCCACTGCACCGAACCGCTTCGTTAAGGCAACGTTCGAGGAAATCCAAATCATCAAGTTGTTCACAGTCACACTGCGACAGTTCCACTACCAGATGGCGTCCAAGTATCTTCATCTTCCGTTGCTCCTTTCCGCTTCCCCGCACAACTACATGTGAGGCGGCGAAGTTACCCATAACAGCTCGGTGACTTTGTTTCCACGGTTCACCAGTTGGTTGGCCTGGTTGGCCTCAAAATAGAAACAATTTCCCTTCGGGACTTTATGGTGACCACCATTCATTACTAATGTCACCGCCCCTTTCAACACATAGCCAAACTGCTCCCCTGGCATTGGTTCGAGTCTCTCAAGTTTCTCACCCGGCTCAAGCCGCAGCAAAATGGGGTTCATGAGGTTATTGGTCGATCCGGGCACAAGCACTTCAAAATTGCTGACGCCCTGGCCAGTGACAGCCACTCGGTCGGCTGGACCAAAAACCGTCTGAGATGGTTCGGATTTGGTGAAGAAGTCAGCCAACGGTTCGCCCAGAGCTTCGAGAATGTCCGCCAACGACTCAAGGTTGATAGTGGTCTGATCGTTCTCAAGCTGAGAGATAAAACCTCTGGTCAGCTTGGCGCGGTTGGCCAGTTCTTCCTGGGTAAGGTCCGACGCCAACCGCAACGCCTTGATCTTCTCTCCAATTTGTAACTTCATTAGTCTCGACTCGCGATTCTATGATGTACGGTAAAAGCTACATCCGTGTTTAATAAAGCGTACAGATAATACGGGATTGATGTAACTTGTCAAGGGGAAATTCTGTCGATTATCCTTCGACTTCGCTCAGGATGACTTAAGGGGGAGAATCTTTGGTAGGGCAGGAGCCCTGTGCTCCTGCCAATTGAGATCGAAATCTGTCTTCAGTTTCGACAATTATAACTAACCTACAAATACTTGTCATGCCTGACTTGATCCGGCATCCAGCCTTGTAGGGCGAAACCCTTCTTAGCGGTTCCGCCATCCTGCTGTAGTTGGGTAGGGCAGGAGCCCTGTGCCCTGCCAGAGAAGGATGAGAGTGCTCTATAAGTTTACTTCGCCAGCACCATCTTCCTTGATTCTGTGAACCCGTCGGCCTCAAGCTCGTATAAATAGACTCCGCTGGCGAGGTTGGCGCCGTCGAATTTGGTGTTGTAGTTGCCACAGCTAAGGGTTTCATCCACGAGAGTCACCACCTGACGGCCAAGAACGTCGTAGACCGTGATCTTGACGTGCGATTTGCTTTTCACCGAAAAACTGATGGTCGTGGTCGGGTTGAACGGGTTAGGATAGTTCTGCTGTAGCAGGAAGGCTTTTGGGATGATATCTCCCGGCTCCTGTTCGACACTACTTGCAGAAGGACAAATCTTTGTCACGAAGGCGTCAAAGCCCCCTGCATAATCTGCCTGGTATGCGTTCTCTGTCGGGAAGTTGGAGGAACTAGTGAAACCCGCCACATAAGCGCAGCCCGAAGTATCGACTGCAATAGCATGACCTTGTTCAACGAAGCAACCACCCAGATAAGTACTATAGAGTAGACTATTGCCGGAACTGGCTAGCTTGGTCACGAAAGCGTCCCCCAACCCGCCCTGATAGGTCTGATATTGGTTCTTGACCGGGAAATCGGGTGACTGAGTATCGCCTGTGACATAAGCACAGCCAGAACCGTCAACGGCGATACCAAATCCCCAATCGTTGCCGCTACTACCCAGGAAAGTGCTGTAAAGAAGATCATTGCCCGATTCGTTCAGCTTGGTCACGAAAACATCCGACCCTCCTTGAGCCGCCTGAATTGCATTCTGGGTCGGGAAGTTAGATGAATATGTTGCACCCGTAACATAAGCGCAGCCCGAGCCGTCGACTGCAATACCCCAGCCCTCCTCGAAGTCCTCACCGCCCAGGAAAGTGCTGTAAAGCAGGCCATTACCGATGCTGTTCAGTTTGGTCACGAAAACGTCGCCCATCCCGCCCTGATAGGTCTGATACTCCCCCAAAGTCGGGAATTCCGATGACCTTGTATAGCCTGTAACATAGGCGCAGCCCGAGCTGTCAACCGTAATAGCGTAAGCATAATCATCCCAATTACTAGCGCCCAAATATGTGCTGTAAATAAGGCCATCGCCGGAACTATTTAGTTTGGTAACAAATGCATCTTCCATGGGGCTCGGATCGGTCTGATATGGGTTCTCGGTTGGAAAGTCAGTTGACCCAGTGTACCCTGTAACATAAGCGCAACCCGAACCGTCAACGGCAACACCCCAGCCAACATCCCATTCACTATCTCCAATGTACGTGCTGTAAGTAAGAGCATTGCCGGCAGCGCTCAGTTTGGTCACGAAAACATCACCGGGACCATTATAGCTAGTGTCATAAGCGTTTGGAGTGGTCGGAAAATCCGAGGAACAGGTATACCCTGTCACATAAGCACAGCCAGAACCGTCAACTGCGATACCGTAGCCCTTATCAACATCAACATTACTTCCACCCAGGTATGTACTGTAAAGAAGGTCATTGCCTGAACTGCTTAGTTTGGTCACGAAGACATCAATATAGCCTTGATTTGTCTGATATGCATTCTGGGTTGGGAAATCAGACGATTCTGTCCACCCTGAAACATAAGCGCAACCCGAAGCATCAACCGCGATGCCATAGCCACGGTCTTCGTCATAGGGGCCTCCACCCAGAAATGTGCTATAGCTCAATACCGGGTCGATGACCAGAGCGTACTGATCGTCATATCCGCCGGGTAGACAGAAACAGAATGTTTGATCATCAACCAGCGCGTATTCACATTCGACCAATTCGCGTATATCATCAACAACCTGATACACATGAGGTTTGTGCTCTACCACTTTGCCCCAGTCGGTCTCGACAACCAATTCGCCACGTTCGTTCACATTGATCGATTTCGTTCCTTCATATTGGACCATGATTTCCGATGGATCAGCACCCGGCAAGACAATGAAGTCATACTCCATCTGTTTACCATTGCCGTAGAATTTCAGGTCAATACCGGCATAAACATCTTCATACACGATTGCCTGATAGTTGGGGACATCGGTGTGCCATTTATCAGGATCATTGCCGATGAAATAGTTGCATTTGTATTCCATCATCTCAACGCCAACCATTTGCGGATTGGGATTTGACCCAACAAAGTTGGACTTGATTTCGATGGACTCGACGGAGTCCGGTTGGTGCATCAAATTAGGGGCAGACGAGGGCGTCTGCCGCCCACTTAAATATCGCTTGTCTATAACAGAGATAGGATCATTATCTTCTGATCTAATTGTTCGGGTGAATTGATAGACGGCGCCATCTTTAGTAAACCACATTGTGGCACCGCCAGCATTGGTACGGAATGACACCTGTTCATCCCACTGCCCTTGATTCTCCGTGAAAGCAAGCGGCATAGATGTGAGGTTTCTTGTTACCGTGATTGACTGATCACTGGCTACTGCAGATGTCGAGAATACGACTAACGCTACAATCATCACTGCAAGCAGGACGTTGTGGTTCTTCATCTGAGCTACTCCCCTGGATTTGAGTTCTCTCAGAGTGGCCATTTCTGGTATCGTACATCCACCCTGCTCTTGTATAGTATACGACAAAACAGCCCATAAATCAATGGCCCCGCTCAAACAACTTGACACCGCATTCCCAGGTTGTTATCATTTAAGCGGTTTAGCAGGCGCAGGAAAATGCCTGCCAGAACGAAAAAGCCAGTTGTAAACGGGAGGAACCAACCAAGGATGGATATAGCCAGCTATTCCTCTGATTCGCGGGCAGTAATCAAGGTGGCAAAGGAAGTTGCGGCGGAGTTCCGCCACGCTGAGATTACGGCCGAACACCTTCTGATCGCAGTTGTACGCCACGAAGGCTCGGATGTCGAGTCTATTCTCAATCAACTGGGCAAGAGTCCAACCATAGTAGCTAACATGGTTGAGGTTTTTCTAAAAGATCAGTCAACGCGCGCCTCGGCTCGTGAAAACCTCTCGCTCGCTCCCGAAGTCCAGGGGATTCTTGAAGCGGCTCTTGAGGAAAAAGCCAAGCTCTACGACACTCTGGTCGAACCCGAGCATATTCTTATAGCTATCTTCGATCCCAATTCCGCTCTCTCGCCACAGGTGCGTGAGAAAATTGATATTGCCAAAGAAGATATTTACAAAGCGATTGCCGAAGCCAAATCGGTCGAGGAGATAGCAACCGGCGGCTCGCCTACCGGTGAAGGGGTCGAAGGGAAAAGGGATGTCGCCGGTACGCTTAAGTATTGTATCGACCTGACCAATCAGGCTGCGGCCGGGGAGTTCGACCCCATGATCGGTCGCGAAGATGAAGTACAGCAACTCATACAGATTCTGCTCCGTCGCCGCAAAAACAGCCCCGTCCTGGTCGGTGGTGCGGGCGTAGGCAAAACGGCTATTGTCGAAGGCCTCGCCCAGGCCGTAATAGACGGTCGAGTACCAAAAGCGCTCCAGGGTGTCAAGGTGATGGAACTGGACATGGGCTCGCTTGTTGCCGGAGCCAAATACAAAGGTGAGTTTGAAGAGCGGTTCAAAGGTCTTGTTGGCGAAGCAATCAAATCGGCCGGACGAATCGTTCTTTTCATTGATGAAATCCACACCATTACCGCAGCCGGCAGTGGCAGCGGGGGGATGGATGCCGCCAACCTGATCAAACCGGCTCTCGCTCGGGGTCAAATTCGACTGATCGGCTCTACTACTAATGAAGAGTACACCCGGTACCTTGAGAAAGACAAAGCGCTCGACCGTCGTTTTGAACGGATCAAAGTCGAGGAGCCTGGTTTCAATGATTCCGTACGCATCGTCAAAGGGGTAGCTTCCAAATACGAAGAACACCACAAGATCACCTATACCGAAGACGCTATTATCGGTTCGGTCAAGTATGCCATCAGGTATCTTAGCGAACGAAACCTCCCTGACATTGCTCTGGATATCGTGGACGAGGCGGCCAGTGCGCTCTCGGTGAAGGAAGAAACGGCAGGTCGCACGATCCCTGAGATGGAAGAAGAAATCAAGGGGATCGAGAAGCTGATTGCTGCATGTGAGGGAAAAGACCCGGAGAAAAACCCCGATGAGTTCTCTCGCCTCAATGAAGCCCACGAGGAGTTCTCTCGTCGCATTGAGCGACTGGGGGATATGTGGGGGCATCGCCTTGAAACCGCAACGGGAGCACAATGATGGCCACAACTGATCTGAATATCGCCGAACTGAAGAAGACACTTGCTTCTCAGACCGAGAAGCTGAGCGCGATTAAGACTGTGGTTGAGAATCTTGAGCCGGTCGTCGATGAGGCCGATGTGGCAGCCGTAGTGGCCCGACGGACCGGGATTCCATTGTCAAAGATGATGACAGCTGAGAAGGATCGCCTGGTGAACATGGAGACCTTTCTCTCCAAGAAAATCGTTGGTCAGCAGGAGGCAATCAAAGCTATCGCCAATGCTGTGCGCAAAGCCCGGGCAGGACTGAAACTGGCTAACCGACCGGTGGGATCATTCCTTTTTCTGGGACCAACAGGTACCGGCAAAACCTATCTGCCCAAGTTGCTGGCAGAATTTTTATTCGACGACAAGAACGCTATGGTACGACTCGACATGTCGGAGTATATGGAGAAACATTCAGTTGCCAAGATGATTGGTGCCCCTCCGGGGTATGTCGGCTATGAAGAAGGTGGTGTTCTGACCGAGGCCGTCAAGCGCAAACCGTTTTCGATTGTGCTTCTCGATGAAGTGGAGAAAGCCCACCCGGATGTGTTCAATATTCTTCTGCAGTTGATGGATGACGGTCGCCTGACCGATGGCCAGAGTCGTACCGTCGATTTCTCCAACTGTATCGTCGTGCTGACTTCCAACTACGCTGCGGAGAAGATACTCGACGCCGACCGCGAGGAACGTGACGTCGATATGGATGAAGTGCGCCAGTTCCTGTTTACCAAGTTCCGGCCCGAACTGCTCAATCGCCTCAATGATATCATTATCTTTCACACCTTCACACCCGAGCAGGTGGAAGTTATCGCTGGCTTGGAATTTGAAAACCTGGGTGACATGCTCCGCGAGCAGGATATCACCGCCACGCTGAGTCCGTCCTCAAAGGCCAAGCTGGCCAAAGACGGCTATACTTTCGAGTTGGGAGCCAGACCTATTCAGAGAATTATCGAGAGAGATATTATCAATAAGATGTCGGTCGATATTATTACCGGCGCCATAGTCAAAGGCGATAACATAGCTATCAATGTCAAAGACGATGCCTATGTGTTCACCAAAGAAGAACAGAAGAGTTAATCTCATAGAAGAATGGAGGGACCATGGCGAAGTTCATGCTTGGTGCCACCGAAAGGTTGAAGAAAGACGACTCGATTCCCGTTGAGTTGTTACCGTCGAACAAGATGATGTACGCTGCGCGACTGAACAAGGACGATGATCCCGACGTTGCTCCCGTAGAGTGCAACAACCTTAAAATGGTCTTCGAGAAGTTCCAACCGTCGTTTGAAGCGCAGATGGAAACTACCGAAGGATCTCCGGTCAATGCCGATTTCAAAATTCGGGCGATGAAAGATTTCTCGTCCAAATCGCTGATTGAACAAAACGACCATCTCCGAAAGACTTACTACGGCAAGGAGATCATGGCCGATCTGGACAAACAGCTTAAAAAGAACAACGCTCTTAAGAAGACGCTGGCCGACAGCGAAAAGAAGGAAGCGTTGCTGAAGGTTATGAACTACTACATTGACCTGTTGGACGAAGAATAAGCGAGGTTGAATATAATGGGTGAAGAAGAAAAACAAGAAATGCAGCCGCAAGCCGCAGAAGCCAAACCGGCCGATGCCGGCCCCAAGCTCTCTGATGAAGAGTTTGCTGGCATTCTCGGAGATACTTTTGGAGACTTTAAAAAGCTAACCTCCCTGTTGCCATCATTCAAGACAACTGATGGTGATCTCGTGCGCGGTGTGGAATGGCTTGACCCCAAGAAGAACTTCCAGCGTAAGGAGTTCCTCACCAAGAAGGATCATGCCGGTGCCCGCGCCCTGCTGGTGGAACGTCTCAAGATCTGGAGCAAGTTTCTCGCCGAGGGCGGTAGTCCTGACGACATTCGTAAAGGCCTCAATGAGGAAGCAACCGGGCTCGAAGCCAACCTTGAGAAGAACATGAAGAAGGTGCACCAGGAGAGCCGCGACCTCGAAATCACTTATCGGGCAGTGGATAAGTTCTTCTCCAACGCCCAGGCCGAGCCGGACGACAAAGTTGCCGCCTGGTTTTCCAATATCAGCGGCGAAGAACTAATGGACCCCGATGATCGTGACAAGTTCGAGGCTCTTGCCAGAGCTGTTTCGGACGAGTTCCGGGAGTGGGGTATCAAGCGCTGCTGGTCGATGCTGGCGATTCCCGGCTACCTGGGCAGTGTCGAAAATATTGATACTGTTGCCCGGCAATTGGGTATGCCCAACAAGGTTCATGTCATGACTGACCTGCCGGACCTGGAGTCATTCGAAGAGACGATGGATCTGCTTGAGGATCCTACCTATGACGGTCTGATGAGTTCTGATCTTCATAAACAGTATGCATCGGTCTTTGCCAACTACCTGCAGGCGCGTACGGCCAACGACTATGAAGAAGACGATATGTGGATTCCGCCGTCGGCAGCGATGGCTGGTAAGATGTATCTTGGCGATACGACAGCCGGGATGCAACAACCGATGGCTGGGTACAAGTTCGGCAAGATCAATGATGCCAAGTACCTTCGTTACCGGTGTAATCAACCCGATGCCAGTAAGGTCAATGAGAAGGGCATCAATCCGATGGTCAATTTCGAGGGCCAGCCGGTGTCTATGGGTGCCGCGACGCTTTACAATAAGGAGACGTTTAACGTCTATTCAATTCGACGCACGTATGACTACGTTTACAAGTCGTTGCGCAACTATCTTAACAAACAGACCTTCACTGTCATCGACTCGAAGTTCATGGATGCTCTGCGAACTGATATGACCAAGTTCCTTTCTGCTATCAGTGGTGATGACAATATCCTGCAGGATTACACTATCACAGTCTTCGCCGATGAGGAGATGCGCAAGCGGCAGGAAGTTGATATTAAGGTGTCACTTAACCCGAAGTACCCGGCGCGATCATTCAATATTGAGTTTGCCGCCTGGGGCGACGACAACGGTTCGAATGTGAAGGACAAATAATACGGCTGTTCCTCCGGTTAAGTCTGGATCCAAAAGATGCAGACCGCCACAGTCGATTGATAGTAAATTGAAACGGACCATAAACTGGAAAGTGCAAGGAGAGAATCATGGCACACAGACCAAAACTCGAAATTGACGGGCAGCCAATACCGCACGTCTTCGAAGTGTCCTATGACATCTATACGTCTAAGGATGAAACCGGTCGCCCGACCGATCGCGCCCATGCCGGTACGATCAAAATCACTGTCGAGTCCGAAGAGGGTGGCAATGTTGATATCGCTCGTTGGGCGATGGACACCAGCAAACCCAAGTGGAAGGGCGGCAAGGTTCAGTTCTTTAACAAGAACAGCGAAGTGATGAAGGAGCTGGTTTGGACTGATGGGTTCATTACCCGTTTCACGGAACACATTCCTCACGTCAAGGATCGTTCCGACGAGCAGATTTATCAGTATTTCGAGATTTCCGCCAATAAGGTGAAAATCGGCGATGCTGAGATGGAGAACTACTGGGAAATGTAGGACAGAGCACATCCGGGGCAGAGTCCTAAACTCTGTCCCGGACGATGCTGTCAGAACAGTTCTTAAAGTAATATGGTAAACTTACCCCCATACAGATGTCCCATTGTAAGAGGTGGGAATCCAGAGCCGTCCGAAGATATTCTAACCAGCGAAGTAACCGACTACGGCACCCCGGCGGAATGTACTATCTCGGTTGACGGCACGGAGATCAAGGCCGACATATATTCAGTGCGACTCGAGCAGAATGTAGATGCACACCATGTGCTTACTGCTCACCTTAGACACTTAGGGGTTTCTACTGAGTCACAGGAATTCGACGACCCTCTGAAGTTCACCGCTTATTTAGGCAAGACGCTGTCTCTCAAAATAACACCTAAAGGCGAAATCGTCGATTCCGGTCGCAAGCTTGAGTTTATCGGCCCTGTAACAGAAGTTCGACTGGACCATGGTATCAATAAGATAAATACGGTGGTAGTGACCGCAATGAGTCCTACGGTGGCGCTCGACGGCCACCAACGCGACAAAGTTTTTGGAACCGGATTGGATTGTGCGGGCATAGTGGGCCAGATTTTAAGTGACTACGAGATTACGAAAGGGAAAATAGATTCGGCAACGGTAGCCTCGGCTGGTGGGGGGCTGAACATGGAAGTCGATTCCGGCGTTCAGTATCGCGAAACCGACTATGCCTATATCAAGCGTCTCGCTTCCGAGCATCAGATGTTCGCCTACTATAGTGGTAAGAAATTCAGTGTCGAGAAAGCCAAGAGTAACGATGAAGAAGAGCTGGTTTGGCGGCAGACCCTGGGTTCGTTTGCTCTTGGTGTCGGAACGGCACCGGTCAATTACTATGGCCACGTGTGGGATTTTTCGAAGAAGTCAGTCGTTGTAGCGGAAGCAAGCCGATCATCGGTACGAGCCTCCCTGTCTGATTTTTCCGGTACCTCCCTGGAAAGTTCCGAGACGATTTACCCCACCAGTGGTGTTTCATCGGTACCCAAACACCCAGATCAGTCCAAGGCTGATGCTGCTATAGCCCGTGAGGCAGAAAGTGCCGCAGGACGGATGATGGTCTGCAATGGAGTCTCAATCGTCCCGGCTATCAAAGTTGGCTCGTGTGTGAAAGTGAAAGGATTGGACAAAATTGATGGGCAGTATTGGGTGCAGGCCATCGTTCATCACATCGGCGACGGGGGCAAGTATCACAATAACTTCCAGTGCACACCGCTGGAACTAGCGCTGCCCGATCTCAAGCGTGAAGAGCAACACTTTACGCATCTTCTCACCGGCATTGTAGTAGATAACAACGATCCGGATGGTCTGGGACGTATAAAGATCAAGATGCCGTGGCATAGAGACGAAGAGACCGAGTTCATGCGTATGCTCTCGCCCGATGCCGGTTCGGAACGAGGCTGGTTCGCACTGCCGGAAATCGACGATGAAGTCCTGGTTGGCTACGAGCGCGGCAATTCCGATATGCCAGTTGTTCTTGGTTGTTTGTACAACGGTAAGGACAAACCACCTCTCCCCGTCTCGGAAGCAGTTGTCAGCGGAAAGGTGGAGGCCAAAGTCTACAGGACCCGTAACGGCAACGAAATCAGGTTCGACGACGCCAGCGGATCAGAGAAAATCACCATCTCGCAGATGGATGGTACTAACGTAATGGTGATGGACATGTCCGGTCCCTCAATTGCCATCACTTCCAGCGGAGATATCAGTATCAGTGGCGCCAATGTCAATATCGAGGCCACCTCGGGCAATATCAAGATGGATGCAGGAGCGGATATTGAGGTCAAGGCCAAATCCAACCTCAAGGCTGAGGCGTCAATGGAGATGGAACTAAAGGCTGGTACTGATTTCAAGAGTAAGGGCGGCATGAATTACAAGGCCGAAGGTAGCCTTGCCTTTGAGGCTAAAGGCGGCGTGTCAGCCAAACTGGATGGCGGCGCGATGACAGAAATCAAGGGCGCTATCGTCAAAATCAATTAGGCGTATCAATGGAATACCTCTCACTACCGCTGGTACTCAATCAAGGGTACCTTTCCCGATGTACGCTCGAAGAATCAATCATATATTCTGTAGGCCTTATACTGAGTACGCGCTTGGGGCAGTTGCCCTTTGCCCCTGAGTACGGAAGCGAGATATGGGAGCGTGAGTTTTCCGATCTGGTGACTTCCAATAAAGCTGACATGCGGGGCAATTTTCGCAACGCCATCGATAAATATGAGAAACGTCTCTATAATGTTTCGGTCTCAATTTTGCAAACTCAAGACGGCAAAGCTGCAGCCCTGGGATTGATTGCGGAAGTTACCGGCAACTACATGGACGGTAACGAAGAAAAAACACTCAGAAATAGTTTTCGCATAGGTTGAGGATGAACCGCCGGTGAAAGACAGAACTAAATATCCCGGGGCGCGATCGCAGGCACAAATCTTCCATGATATGTATCGTGAGCTTCGCGTTTTTAATCCGGATACACCTGAATCACCCGAACGTCTGGATCCTGTTATGCGTATGATGCTGGAAGTATACGCACACCAGATAGAACGAGTTGACAAACGTCTTGATCAGACATGGGGGATCTCGACCGCATCGTTGATTAAGTCGGTTTGCCCTGAGCGCGGTCGGAGACCTGTTCCAGCCTATACCGTCATGCGTTGTAATCCGGTCGATCCTATGATTGATGTTGATACGAATACCCGTTTCTTCTTCAAAGAGAAGCGCACTGGGGGACAGACATTCTTTTTCTCGCCCGAATGCGAGTCGAGAGTGATTGCTGCCCAGATGAGAAAAATCTATCTCTGTCAGGACCATACGGTCATAGACCTATCTCCGCCGGTCGAGGGTGAGTACATCACCGAGTCGCCAGCCATCACCACGACCTCGTCAGGTCAGTGGCAGATATTTGTGGCCGTCGACTATTCCGGACCTCCTTCCGGGCTTCAGGGAGCTGTTGTTTTTCTAACCGGTGCCCGAGAGGCTCTCAAGCAAATGCGTTGGGGGTATTGGTACCCGGGGGCACAAGACGGCTCCTTCTATAGCGACAGCGGTTTCTGTCCCGGCCTCACTGGAAGCGTGGAAGACGTATTGGGGGGCGGGTCATCAGGAACCGATTGGGGTGGATTGCGGAGTGGACGCGACCTGTTTGTTGATATGAAGGAGAACTTCGCCGTTCTCCCCGCGAAGTTCACTTCTACCTGGGAACTGGGCCGGGCCGACAGCGATCTTGCTCTCCGTTGTAGCAACAACAATGTGGCTTTGCCGCCCGAAGGTGAGAGTTTCTATTGGATACGCATTGATCTGTCAGAACGTGGTGACAAGAAAGCCTTCAACAACAAACATATCGGCTTCTACTTCGATTGCCTCGTTGCCACAAATAAGAACGAACTAACTCTGTTTAAGCATACTGGAGTCAATCAGCTGGTTGAGATTGAAATTCCAGAAGAAATCGACTCGGTCCTCGAAATTGTATCGGTTGTTGATGCAACCGGTAAAGACTATCGTAACCTTGATGATCTGGATGCCGACCCGCATTGGCCAATCTATGTTCTGGAAGAACGGGATGACAAGCTTGTTCTGTGGTTCGACTTCTCCGACTTGATTGATACCCCCCCCGATTCTATTACCGTCACCTACGCTGTTACGGCTGGTACCACGGCTAACGGAATTGATGCCGGCCTAATTACAGATTTGTACGAAAATCACCCGGGCATTGACGCGGTTGAAAATATCCTTCCTGTTAGCGGGGCCATACCAGCCAGGAGTCAGGAACAACTGATGACCGAGGTCTCTACACGTCTGCGGCAGCGCGATCGAGCCACGACATTCCGGGATGTGATAGCCTGGACAAGAACCTTCGATAGCCGTATCCGCGATGTCGAGTGTCGCAACGGGATCGAACGCTCCGAGCGTGGAGTGCGTCGCTGCGTGGTTGTGACCGTGACCATAAATGCGGAAGAGTTTCACGCCGAGGATGAAATTGATCTGCTGAGCAAACGTCTGGTCCATTTTCTCAAGGCTCGCAGCACCGTAAACACGCAATATGTAGTGGAGATCACACGCGCATGACTACCGCTAATGAATCGGTGATGCCCGATCTGTGTCACCGTCGTTTCCCGTTTCATTGTGTGACAGCGCTTGTGCTACTGAAAAAACTGGGCGTCGATGTGACTCAGGTTAATATGCGGGCGGTGGGTTGCTATGAAAATTACAAGGGGGAAGTGCTGGAACAGTCCCCGGCACCGGGAACGCCCCTGACATCGGGAGTCAGCATTTCACTCGATATCGGTCAATGGAGCGCTGTCGATATCCTTCCCTACCAATTTTTCTACGGTATGACTGGTATCACCAACCGCACCGGAGGCTGGGAAGACGATGCTCGAGCGTTGATGGCTCCCTTTGATGCAGCCATAGTCCGCGGAAAAGCCAACGCCGATTTCGAAATGCTGAAATACGCCCTGTCCACCATCGACTACCAACACTTGAAACGCTTTCTGGGATTATTCGATATTGATCATCGGCGCGACATGGCCGACCGACGTGAGGCCAACTTCTGGGCCGCTCTGATGCCGACCCACCACCTTTGGGCCGGTAACCCTGTTTTGATTTCTCGTATTTTACAACATATGTTCGGACACAAATTCTCTATTCATGAAAATATGCCATCGTCTCAGAATATTCCCCCCGCAATTCGATCACGATTGGGGACTAAATACTCCCGACTCAGTTCTGAACTCGTGCTCGGTAAGTCGTTTACCGAATACGATTCGACTTATAATATCATTTGTGAGACTCGCTCGGACGACATCAAAAACTGGCTGCCGGGAAAGAAAAAGCGAAAGAAATTGGAGAGGATTTTAAATATGTGTATGCCCGGGAATCTTGAATATTGGATTCGCATCCGGGTGAAACGAGACCCGTTGGTCCTGGGCGCAACATCCGGTAAGGCGTATCTTGGCTATGGAACCTTCATCTCAGGACATGATGTGCGTGCGTATCGTCAACAAGCTTGACATCGGGTATTGAAGACAGTAGATTTTGAACCAATGTTATTGAGGCAACACAATGGGCGACTTGAACTTAAATTCTGTTAACTGGCAGGATGGGATGCTGATCACTCAGCAGCATCTCAAGGATCAGGAGAAGTACTTCGAGGAACTGGCCCGGTGGTATGCGCTACCGACAGGAGATCGATACGGTCTGATCCGCAAGTCCGCCGATGGACGCGAAGCACTGGCGCTGGATCTGGCTCTGACGGGCGAACAACTGCGGGTGGAGGTCATTCGTTGCCAGGCTATCACTCCTGATGGGAGCGTCATTCAAATCGATGACATCAATCAGAACCAGATACAGGCCGAGACTTCTCTGAGTGGATCGCCGGTGGGAGTATATGTCGGGATTGATCCCGTGGCCAAGAAACAGGTAGGTGATCCGGACCCGTACGAAGAGGTACCCCGTGTTCCCTTCCTGGCCCATGCCTACTCGCTTCATCTGGGAGAACCGCCTAGCCAGCCGGTGGGCAGCTTTCTTCAGGTGGCGGAGTTGACAGTCGTTGGGAATGATGTCACTCACACCGCCAATTACTACCCTGCCTGCGTTACTCAATATGCCCACGAAGCTCTTAATACTCGTGCCCAGGAATATCGCAATAGGCTGGAAAACCTGCTGTCGTTGTGTTCCCGGGCATACATGGCTGTTGTGGCGGGGAGCTTGCTGGCCGGTGAAAAAACTGAGCTTCAGGCTGCATTCAAGGATACCATCTTCCAGTTTGGTTATCATCTGTCGTCATCGCTGGATGATTTTATGGTGGGACCAAATGCCGGGCATCCTTTGGTACTGATCAGTTTCTTCAAGAAGCTGTTTCGGGCCTTCACAACCCTACTTAACTTCCAGCCCGGCCTGAAGGATCTTCTCAATGAGAAGTTCTTCACGCGCGAGTTGAACTCTGAAATTGGCCGTTTCCTGTCGTCAGTGGATAATTTCCTACTCTCGCGCTACGACCACAAAAACGTAGGCGGACAGCTCAAAATGATTGATGACATCCTGGCCGTCGTGCTGGGTGTTATTGGTTTCCTGGCCCAGGTAGAGAAACACGAACTGGAAGAGCAGGCGGTGGCCACAGATACTGTCACGTATGGTGGGAAAACGTATCGTGTGGTTGATTACTCCGGTTCTCGTGCGGAGGAATCGGCCGGTCTTATCTATCTTCTGGCCGATATTCCCACTCCGGGTCCGATAGCCGACATGGTAGTGCTCCTGTCGAAAGACATGTTCAGCATTGGCGAGTGGAACTTGATGCAGGTACGCCTGGGCCTCAATGAGGCACGGGGATTAGGTGAAACCGACCCGGTCGACATCGACACCACTACTTTTGGCAACAAAGTCGCCTTGAGAGCACAGGATATGCTCAAGGCCTCGGCAGTCAATCGCGTTAATCTGATATTTCGCGGCGTTCCTGATGTAAGTAAGTTTGACAATCTGGGTAAATCAGACCTTATTATATATGCTATATAGGCAACTGAAAGTGAGTATTAGTACTTGGACATAAAGTCATACATAGATGAACTCTTCCGCTATCTGGACTGCTACGAAAAGAAGTATGCAGAGTTCAAGACGGAAGCTTTTCTCCAGACCTATAATGGCCTGAGAGCGGTTTTCAAAGCGCTGCGCGAGGAACGCAACCAGGCGGTCGAGGTCGATTATACTTTTCTCGATGCCATTACCCCGACCCCGTTGACCAATTCCGACCTGCGACAATTGACAGTCCAGATTCTGATCAGCTATTTTGAAGCGGTGGCCGATGTTGACGGACGCTCAAACCAGAGCTACGATTACTGTCGTAAGCTCCGTGCCGTCAAACAGGACGTTCAGTTCTTTGAGAAGGGTCTGTTGCCACTCCTGTTTGCCGAAGGAGCTCTCAACGGCAACTACCAATTACATAGTTTCCTTTTGGAAGAAATCGGAAAATATCTCGATTCTTTTGGCCGATCAATCAAGACCGATCTTAAACCCGAAGACTTCCTGGCTTATGACGACGCCCGAAAATTCCTGGAACTGTCACGCCGGCGCCAGCGTCTGGGCGGAGCGTTGCTCGCAGACCGTACTTCGCTTGAGTTCCACTTGGACAGGATCGGTGAATTTAAGAAACTGGCGCATAAGGATCGACTGTACAAATTGTATCTGACTCAGTGGGACTACCTGCGAAGCAAGAGTTTCTGGGCCAGCGTGAAAACCTTTCTGGGCGAGTTGGGTGGTAAAGGGAAAGGGCTCTTCTCGAGCCACCGCTATACTCGTTTTGCCTTCAGCCAACGGCAACCGGCGTTTTTCCTGCTGGTGTTTCTGATGCTTTTCTGGGTAGCCATTGCAGTGGCAGTCCCCTGGGCATGGCATGAGTATGAATCTAATCAACTGGAGAAATTTCGACAGCGAGTAGAAAATGTTAAGTAGCTGTCATGATACGATGCTCACCGACGGGAAAGCCCTATTAAGATTGGACCATAGAATACTGTGAGTTTTGCAAAGATATTCAAGTTCGGCAAGAAGGGCGCCAAGATGGCGGCCCCATCAAAGGATAAGAAAAAGGACGGCGGCGGTTTTGACTGGCCGTCCGGGGCACGGGTTGGTGTTTTCGGCCACAGCAACGCAGGCAAGACGGTCTATTTCACGGTTCTCAATGAAGATTGCAAGGTCGCTCGTGATCTTCAGATTTCTGTGACCGACAACGCTACTGCCAACGAACTGCTTATCAACTTCAAGCGGATTTGGGGAGTCGGTACTCACGCCGGTCCCGGAACGCATGTTGACCTTCGAGAAGAACGCAAATTCCCTGATCTGAGCCAGCGAGATAGAGTCCTGCAACTCACAGCCATCATTGACCGCTCCCAGAAAGTGCCCGTGGTCACCTATGATTACCCTGGCAGCGCAATAGACATTTCAGCTGCAAGCGATTACACCGACAAGGTAGCGGATTTCATGGCCAATTGTGACGGTCTGTTGTTTTTCTTCGATCCCAAAGTACTCGGTTCCGAATATCAATGTCACACCCACGTGGCATCGTTCGTGAGCATGTTGGAGAAACTGGCGCCGCTGGAAGACCGGCTGCCTATTCCGGTAGCCCTGGTAATAACGAAAGCAGACACACTCCCCGGTTTTTCAGGTGAGGAACAGACTGTTCTTGTCGGTGCTGAAGAAGAGCCAGTTGTTTGTCAGGACTATGAAACCTTCCTTGAAAGAGTTCTTACCAGCGACCGAGTCACTCGGGATGCCGCCTGGGCTGGTACCGTGCGCGATATTCTTGTCAAAACAAAGGAGTTCATCAAAGTAGTGGTAGGTCGAACACTGGATTTCCAGATATTCTTCGTATCCCAGACTGGTGAATCACCCGAGAAGGTCGGTGCCGAGGAAGGTCGTTCACTTTATAAACCTCCCGAGAAAGTTCGACCGGTGGGAGTCCGCAAACCGATGTATTGGCTGGTCAAAGCGATCGCTCGTAATCGAAGCCTAAACAAGATGAGAGCGTTCAACCGGTGGGTACGGTTGATATCCACAGGGGTGGTCATCGCGGTGTCGTTCTTCTATGCTTTGCACTTCTGGTTTTTCCTGGCGCGCGTTACGTCGCTACACAGCGCCACAGTTGGCGACAAGCATGAGTCCGAGTGCACTGTGTCAGAACTCAATCATCTGAGCTCGAAATACAGCATCTACTCAAGCAATTGGATGGTGAGACCGTTGTTCCCGGCGTTTGCGATTCAAGCGCACAACATGGCCAGGAAACTGGACACGCTGGAAACAGGAAAATCCACGAATTTGTTTGACGACGTTCTCAAGGAATTCGGTATGGTTATTGGCAATGAGGATTTGTGGCCAACTCCAACGCCAACAAGGGATGGAGTAATCCATACCGGACGGAGCCAGCTTCTGGACAACAGCCTCAACAGTGCCGTGGCGCAAACCGATTCCGGTTCTGTTCCATATCTACGGGCTCAAAGGACTCTGGAGCTCTGGGAACTATTTAAAGCGTGCATCCCGGCCATGACTGATCCGACGAAATTGGAACTTCTCCACAGCACTATTGACCGCTATCAAAATACCCCTGGTGTCGAGATCAGTTCCGGGGAGACTCAGCTCTTCATCAAACTCCTTGACGTAAAGGCTCGTGAGGAGGAAAAGAAAAGCGCAGCAACCGCCGTAGTCAATTTCCCCGAGTATGTTGAACGAATCAACGGCAACGAAGATATTGAATATCGTCTTGATGGTGCCGTGAGCGAACTTGAGGAGCTTCGGAAGAAGTTGGTTCCCGGCTCCAAAGAATACAAAGCCATTGGAAAATACAAAGCCGCGGCCAACAAGTTCAAACGGGAAGCCACTTACAATTATCAGATAAGCTATTTACCCGACGGCGCTCATATTCACGTCGAGGTAACCACACAGGCCGGAATGCCACAGTGGACAGTCGCAGATGAGTGGTACAAAGGCTCGACCCATGAAATAACGTGGTCGCCGAATATGGTCATACACGTTGCTATCTGTCTGGGGGACAACACAAATTGTCAGTGGGGAAAGAGAGCTACCGATCACACCAAACTTGACAACAAATACTCAATATTCGATATGGATGGCGAGCTACTATTTAGTTCGGGAGCCAAGGCCAAATTCAGTTTCTCTCCCAGTCTCAGAAAGGGACTCCCAAAGCTGAAGGACTAGGTTGATGTTCAGATTGAATTAAATTCGTTTTGATTGAGGAATTATGATGAGAAATTATTCTAAGTTTGGATTTGCTGGTTTCATCACTGCAGCCTTTATCGGCCTTCTGCTAATGGCAGGAACAGTGGGTGCCTCGACTATTCAACTCACCAAAGACATGCCGGTTCAGATCAAATTCCCTGCTGATATCACAGTCAGTTCAGGGGAGTTCGGAGAGGAAGGGATGGAAATCCCCATTATTCTCCACCAACCGATTATCAAGAACGGACAGGTCATCGTCGAAGCCGGAGCCAAAGGAACCGCGAGAGTGGTGGAAGTTACACCCGCCGGTCGAGGTGGTAAACCGGGCAAGATAACGGTCGAGGTCGTTGAACTGATGCCCAAGGGTGAGTTTGTTCTGGACAGAGGAGAGGGGGACTTTATCCCTCTCACCGGCGACCAGATCAAAGCTGAAGGCAAAGGCAAGGGTATCTTTCCCTGGCTTTTCCTGAAGTTTGTACTGAAGGGTGGCCAGGCCGAGATTGATACTGACGAGATCTACGAAGTCAAAATAGCCAAGTCGATCATGACGACCAACGAATTCTGATCGGTTCTTCTGGCACGGTTCTGTACTAGTGACGGCCTATCGAATCGAGCCAAATGGCTCTTCTGGAGGAATCTTCATGAACAAGGTATTGCTGACGATATCATTGTGTATTGGCGTTCTTCTTCTGGTATTGACTTCAACGGTTGAGGCTGGATCGCTGCAAGATCCTCTTCAGGTCGTGAAGGACACTATCAGGAATCGTCCCGATACTCCCGGCAACTGTCAAGATTACCTTGTAACTGACACCCTGGTGATCTGGTTCAACAGGCCGGTTAGTACATATTCGTTGGTAGGCCGTGTGACGATGATCAGCAGGCTTGGGGAACCAACTCCTGACTTCCTTTACCGTGATGATGACGATCATTTTGAAGTTGTTTCTTCCAATGGGATGTTCACACCTCTCGATCGAATTGGGATCATTATCAACTCAGCAGTAACCGATCTACAAGGTGACACAATGGAAGCCGATGACACCGTGTGGGCTCATTTCGGTCCGAACGTCTACCCCGGTGACACTGACAACAACGGCGTTGTTGATGAGCGCGACATACTCCCGCTCGGAATATTCTGGAGTACGGCCGACTGTCCGCGGCATGACGTCGGCGATTTGACATTTGTACGCAACTCTGCCCACAGTTGGACACAGCTCCGGGCCACCTATGCTGATGCCGACGGTAATGGTGTTGTTGACTCTGCTGACATTTGCGGTATTGCCGAAAACTGGGGACAAACCCAATTGAATGGTGTGCGGTCTGGCTCACAGCAGAATTTCCTGGCTCTCGCTGAGACCGATCGTGATGTGATTCAGAAACTGTACGCGGCCCTCGCAAACTGTGACCATGTATCGGCTGGAGCTCAGAGATTGGGTGAATTACTGCAGGCTGCGATGGATCAGCCGGAAACAGAAGTCCTTCCGACAAGCTTCGAATTGAGCCAGAATTATCCCAATCCATTCAACCCGACCACGACCATCCGGTTCTACCTTCCACTACCGGGTCGTGTACAACTATCAGTCTTCAATGTCACAGGGCAGGAAGTAGCGGTGCTGCTTGATGAGACCATGCCTTCAGGCTATGGCGAAATAGTGTGGAATGGTACCGATCAGAGCGATTATGCGGTGGCCAGTGGCCTCTACTTATACCGCCTGACAGCGGGTGAAACAGTCCTCACCAAGCGGATGCTACTGCTGAAGTGAAGTTGCACCAGGAATAGTAGGAGCTGATAGACGACTAATTTAGTATCGCCTCGATTGTACACAACCGGGGCGTTCGAATGGCCGAGAACGCAGTCCTGCTTTCATCGATCTACAACTCAAAACCAAGCCAACAAGACAATGCTGTTCCAGGTGTCCATCAACTGATTTGCGGCCAAATCTGGTTGCGTTGGCATTCAACATTGTGTATGTAATTTGTTAAGAAGGTTGCATATTTTCATGGAGGATTGGACCGTGATTGAAAAGATTGAGAAGATGCTGGGCGATGACAAAGGTCTCCTGACTTACAAGTGCAAAGGGATTCCGAAATCTGGTTTGCATATCCCCGGACCGAATTTCATCGACGATGTGATGATCCTCACCGACCGACCACCGACGGTGCTGCGCAATATCAGCGCATTGTATAACCACGGTCGCCTCGCTGGGTCAGGTTATGTTTCGATTCTGCCAGTGGATCAGGGAATTGAGCATTCCGGCGGAGCTTCATTTGCTCCCAATCCAGGCTTGTTCGACCCTGAAAAGATCATCGAGTTGGCCATTGAGGGCGGCTGCAACGGCGTCGCATCGACCCTCGGTGTGCTGGGGGCCGTGTCGCGCAAGTATGCCCACAAGATTCCCTTCATTGTCAAACTGAACCACAACGAGATGCTCACCTACCCTAACAAGTTCGACCAGGTTATGTTTGCTTCAGTGGAGAACGCGTTCAATCTCGGCGCGGTTGGCGTTGGTGCAACTATCTATTTTGGAGCCGAAAACGGCATGAGGCAACTCCAGGAAGTAGCCGCCGCGTTTACCGAAGCCCACGAATTAGGCATGTTCACTGTTCTGTGGTGTTACCTGCGCAACTCCGCTTTCAAGAAGGAGGGAGTGGACTATCACACTGCGGCTGATCTAACCGGTCAGGCCAACCATCTGGGAGTTACTCTCGCAGCTGATATCGTCAAGCAGAAGCAAGCTGAAACCAATAACGGCTACAATGCTATTGGCTTCGGTAAAACACACAAGAAGGTGTACAGCAAATTGACGAGCAATAACCCTATCGATCTGACCCGATACCAGGTAGCCAACTGCTACATGGGTCGTGTGGGCCTGATCAACTCGGGTGGTGCTTCGAAAGGTGCCGGTGACTTGGAAGCTGCGGTGCGGACCGCGGTCATCAATAAGCGAGCCGGTGGTATGGGGATGATCTCCGGTCGCAAGGCCTTCCAGCGTCCTCTTAAAGATGGCGTCAAGTTGCTCAACGCGATCCAGGATGTTTTCCTGTGCAAGGAAGTAACTATCGCCTGATCGCGTTCGATATTTATCTATCTAAGGGCAGGCTAAGCCTGCCCTTTTTCTTTTATTGCAATTGAGTGCTGTCAGTCTGTAGTGCTGACGACCAAATCGATCTCAGTGGCAACGTCGAGCTCTGTGCCGGTTGGTTCGGACTGCTCCAGGACCGTCTCCGGTAGGTAGTTCTCATCGGTGCGATAAGTGATAACGCCTTGTCGCAGACTCTTGTCTTCCAGCAACATGACTGCCTGGTCCAGTGTAAGACCGACCGCCTGTGGCATATAAGTGAAGTTTGAGGCACGCCCCCGGTTGACCATCAGATTAACCGGCGACCCAATCGGTATCTCCGTATCTGACGCAGGGTACGAGAAAACCACAACGCGCTCGGGTAATGTATCAGAGAAGGCCCAGGCAATTTCACCAAGTGTCAGGCCGACCGTTTCCAGATCGAGCATCGCCTGGCGAACCGATTTGCCGCCAAGAAACGGGATGTACACCAATCTTTGTCCGGCCGAGACAACGAACTTGATCGTTCGATTGGATTTGACCTTTGTTCCCGAAATGGGGAACTGGTTTAGGATGATTCCTTTCGATTTGCCGGGGGAATACTCGTGCGACGCAATCTCATGGTTGAGCCCCAATTCACTTAGAGACAACTGGGCCTCTATCGCGGTTTGCCCGGTATAATCAGGGAGAGCGAACTCACTCCCGTGGCGAGTAACCGCCATCATGACCATGTCGTCCATGATCCAGTATCCCAGCAACAGGCAGATCAACGGTACGGCTACCCAAAACGCCAACTTGCGCTTCAGACTGCCCGGTGGTAACTGGTCATACAAGAACCCCTGCGGACGGTGCCGTCCATTGCTCAATCGTGATGCTCGTACTGGCGACATCTCTTATCCTAACGCCTTTCTCTTGCGTTCCCGGTTCTCTCGCCTCACGGCGAGCCTTGTGTCCGTCATCCCTCGACTCAGCTCGGGATGACGATCGGCGGGAGATAATCCCCACTCTACGCGAGACAATCGAGTAGGTCGAAACTGTCTTCAGTTTCGACATCGACATTTATACGCTACTAGGGTTGAGAAATGTGCCCCGAAAATCAATATTAAAAAGATTCCCGGAGCATGCACGACGTTAGATGATCAGTAGCTTCACTCACCGTATCCTTCAGCGAATGAGCGAAATCTGGCCTACAACCCCTTGAAGACTTTTCAGGACCTCAATATACCGGGTGAAGTAGATATGTGCCACCTGGCTAATGATGTTGAAGCCCGCCACCTCATTCCTCATAAGCATCTCCCGGAAGGGCTGGGCCTCAATGGACAGCAACTCGGTTGGTTCAATACATTGCGCTGTCGAAGTAAACCTGGACGAGTTAAGCAACGGCGACAACCCAAACAGTTCCCCCTTCTCTATTTTGGAGATGACGAAACTGAAATCGGCCGGATTGGCGGGAAGTCGAAGATTGACCGACCCCTCCAAGAGCATATACACGTGAGCGGCCGCCTCGCCGTACTTGAAAACCATCTCGTTAGCTCTGTACTTTTTCACCGACGAGAATGAGTTGATTTGGTGGGCATCGTCAATACTGAGTGACTGAAACATGTCGTGTCCCTTGAGAACTCTGTCAACCGTCATAATTGACCTCACTTTCTCTTGTTGATGGACATTTGCCAAATTCACACCCCTGTGATCTCTCCGGATTTCAATTAGAACCGGACGCAGGTGTGATTAACTTACAAATATGGTCGTCGTTTCGTAGATCGTGCGTGCTGTATTTATATTATAATAGACCGTTCGCTCTACGTCAAGCTGTTTCTCCCAATGTGATCGAACGGGTAATGTCAAGAGTTGTGTGTAAAAGTGTGTATCCATATTATTCATGCTGCTTT